>DATGCI010000115.1:0-43229 GCA_035312185.1 bacterium | reverse complement strand
TACCAGTTTTTCAGTTTTATGAGGAAAATCGCAGGCGAATTGTTGGGCAATGGTTCCACCCATACTTACTCCGGCAATATTGGCTTTTTCAATATTCAAATAATCCAGGATTTCACTTACATCTCGGGCACAATCGTAAATGTGAAAATTGTTTACATGGGCACTTTTGCCATGTCCGCGCATATCGGGGACAATTAGGAAAAATTCATGTCCAGCATATTTTTCTATCTGAGGAGACCACATTTTGTAATCGGCACCCAATCCATGAAGCAAAACAAGTGCTTTACCAGATTCACGACCATAAGTTTCAAAATTTAAAACTATATTATCCGAAGTTTTGATTTGCATAACTTATTATTCTATTAAATTGCGAAATTAACATATCATATAATTTTAATCTGAAATAGGAGTTCAGATCTCGGATTCATTTATTTTTTCCAAAATTTTCTGGATTTTATTTTTCGAAGGTACACCATTAAGCTGCTCTAGAACAGAACCATTCTGAAAAAAGAGTACGGTGGGAACTTTTGTAATCCCATAATCCTGACAGATCTTTTTACATTCTTCTCTATCTATCTCTACAAAACATTCCTGATCACCGAATTCTTTCTCAAGTTCATGTAACGCTCCCCTTACAATAATACTTGAGCCACTCCAGTCAGTTGAAAACAGAACCACTACCTGGCCGTCATTTTGTAGAACTTCATCTTCAAACTCTTTGCATTCGATCTTTTTCATTTCTTTCCTTTAATTCCTGATCAATTAATTTTTGAATATGCTTATTTTTTCAAATAATGTATCTTAAAAATATTAGGCCAGAAGGGTATTACCTCCCGGCCTAAATTGCATAAAAACTAGAATGACAAGGAAAATCCAATACCTGCTGAAAGATAAGTCAGGTCAACATCGATATTATCATTGCCATCCTCGAGCTCTCTAGAAAGAGCACGATAGCGGATACTGGGAACTATTGTCCAGTTATTGACAAAGGGAATCATTACTCCAGCACCAGCCTGCCATCCCAGACCATGCTCAGAGTCGTCAACTATATCTCCCTCATTGTTTTCAACTTCGATATGGTTGTATATTGCTCCAGCTCTAATGATGTAGTCTAAATTGAGGCTTTTACATGAATTCATATATTGTAATCCATAGCTATAACCTGTTTCATCAAAATCCATATCATCTCCAGCAAAAGATTGATCTGCAGTAAACTGATTCCAGCCCCATCCTACATATGCTCCCAAATTTGGCATGAAAGAATAGGAAAGTATTGCTTCCGCACCGAGACCAATTCCCAGATCAGCATCACCCAACTCCTGGGTTGCATAATGAGTGCCTCCTCGAATCTCAACTCTCCAGGGTGTCCGGGCATTAATAGCCTGCGGCGCAATTAAAAGAGTGAGAATCACTACTCCGCTTAATAAGCTCTTCCAAAAATTTCTCATGTCTGCTCCTTTTTTAAGTTTAACTTTAAATATTAAATCGTTTTTCAATTAAGCATCTTTATTAGTTTCAAACCGCGTGCCAATATAATAAATACAGCCATTTAAAAACTTAAACGGCTGTTAATATTTATCTTATATTTTATTTATTGAATTTGTATTTGTGGTGAAATTAGGGACTGAGTGCCGATATATCGCCGCAATGACGATATATCGTCATTTTTTATGATCTGCGAATGCCCAATTTTTTCATTCTTGATTGCAATGTAGTTCGTTTCATTCCCAGCAGTTTTGCAGCTCCGGAATCTCCTCCTATTTGCCAGTTAGTATAGTCCAGAGCTTTCAAAATGTGCTGCCGTTGATTTTCTTTTAAAGTGCAAATAAAGGAATCTGATCTACCTTTGCTTTTTGGTAGCCAATCACCTATAGTTAAACGATTATCATTACAGACAATCACTGCTCTTTCAATTATGTTTTCCAGCTCTCGAACATTACCAGGCCAATTATAAGCAGTTAACCTATCTAATACTTTTTTGGAAGTTTCCTGTATTTTTCGTCCTGTTTTTGCGGCATATTTTTGCACAAAATGTTTCACAAGTAATGGGATATCTTCTTTTCGCTCTCTTAAAGGCGGTACATTTATGGGAAAGACATTCAACCTATAAAATAGATCTTCTCGAAAATTTCCATTATCAATTGCTTTTTCCAGGTTTCTGTTAGTTGCTGCAATTATTCGAACATCAGTATTTATAGTTTCTGAATTACCCAGTCGCTCAAATTCCCCTTCTTGCAAAACTCGCAATATTTTCACCTGTACATTTTTGGGCATATCACCAATCTCATCTAAAAATATAGTTCCATGGTTAGCCAATTCAAATCGCCCAATTTTCTGGGAATAGGCTCCCGTAAAGGCGCCTTTTTCGTGACCGAAGAGTTCACTCTCAATCATCTCAGGAGGCAAAGCAGCACAATTAATAGTAACCAAAGCTCTTTCACTGCGATTGCTATTATTGTGAATAGCTCTGGCAATCAGTTCCTTACCAGTTCCAGTTTCGCCCTGAATCAAAACTGTTGATTCTGTGGGAGCCACCTGTTCAACTTTTTTGAGCACTTTTTTAAATTTATCACTACCTGATATAATTTCTTCAAAATTACTATTCAGTTTTATTTCTTCCCGTAGATAAATTGTCTCTTCTTCAAGTTGATCCTTAAGTTTCCGCAAAGATTCACTTTTTTCAATCAATTCTTTCTCTGTATCTTTCATCTTAGTTATGTCGGTTATAAATCCTTCGATAGCGATAATGGTTCCCTGATCATCAGAAATCCCTTTGCCGCGTTCCCATAGCCAGCGAATTTCTCCAGTAGATTTTTTTATACGATAGGTTATCTCAAAATGCTTATTATTTTTTATTTGTCTATCAATTTTTTGTTTAATTTTTTCCTGGTCTTCTGGAATAATTATATCGCTATAGGCAATTCTTTTGTTACCAAGCAAGTCTTGCTTTTCATAACCCGTTAATTTCTTGCAGCCCTTGCTTACAAATTCCATAGTCCAGTTTTTATCATACTGGCAGCGATAAGCCATACCCGGCAAATTGCTGATCAATGTAGCAAGCTTTCGCTCACTTTCTTTGATCCGGTTTCTCATCTCTATTTCTTCAGATTTATCTTCTATCAAGCTTCCAATGTAATTTTTACCATTATATTTAATAAGATTTTGAGTTACCTGAACACAATATTTTTTTCCGTCTTTGTCTTCAATTTTTTTGTCAAAGCTTAATTTTTTTTGATCTATAAGCCTGTCATATTTTCCCTTCCAGCTCTTTTGGCTTTCATCTATAAATAGATCATATTCCTTTACACCAATAATTTCTTCATAACAATTACCGAAAATTTCACATGCAGCTGAATTTAGGTGCTGAATAGTACCTGATGAATCGCACCATATCACAGGTTCACTGGACTGTTTTAAAGTTAGATATGCTAAAAGTTTAATACGTTCTTTGTTTTCCATCACCTGAAAAGCTCCCCTCACAAAATATTTATACAAAAAAAGAAAATGGAATAATATTTTTTAGTTTTTTAGAGAATAGGCAGGCTATTCTTACCTAAAAATATATTAATCTAAAAGTGGCTTTAAATTTTATTATGTTGACTAAAAAAATCAAGCAAAAAACATTGTTTTAAATACCGCTTCCAAACCGTGAAATTGAATTAATTAAAATCGAGTATAAAAATTCATTCAACAATAGGAATAAAGGACAATAATTAATTTATTATCCTGTAAAATAAGTGATATAATAATCCGGGTGAACCAAAAAAGTCATATTATTTTTAGATTTTTGTCAATAAAGCAGTCAGCCGTTTTCCACTTTCAAAATCCGATGAATACTTATATAAGCCGCCGGGATCAGAACCAGAGTTATCAGAGTAGAGACAAGCAGACCACCGATTACTGAGCGAGCCAGAGCTGCCTGGATCTCCCCACCTGTTCCCGTCCCAAAAGCCAATGGCAACATGCCAAGTACGGTAGTAAATGTTGTCATTAAAATTGGACGAAGCCTGAGTTCACCAGATCTGATAACAGCAGACTCAATCTCTAGTTTATGATCTCGTCTCATCAGATTGATATAATCAACCAATACAATAGCATTATTTACAACAATGCCAATCAGCATGACTATTCCCATCAAACTCTGAATATTTAATGAAGTGCCAGTAATCAGGAGAGTAGGGACTACACCAATTAGAGCCAATGGCACTGAGACCATTACGATTAAAGGGTCCAAAAAGCGTTCAAATTGAGCAGCCATTACCATATAGATCAGGACAACAGCCATGGCAATAGATAGCATGAAATCTTTTTGAGCCTTTTGCTGCTCTTCATATTCTCCACTAAAGATCAAAGAGAAATCATCGGGTAAAGGATAATCATCCAGTTCTTTTTTTAATTTTTCAACCGCATCGCCAAGCGCAACACCGCTAATTAAATTTGCCGATATATAGACTACGCGCTGAGAATTTATACGATCGATCTCAGTGGGACTGCGCCGTTGTTCTGTGCTGACAACAGCTGAAACTGGTAAAACCTGACCATCACCAACTGGTATAGCAATATTTTTTAGATCCAGAGTGCTGAGCCGATCTTCACGTTGCAAACGAACTGTGATGGGGAATTCATCGCCTCCCTCACGAAAAACGCCAGCCCGGCTTCCTCCAATATTTGTCTGAATAACTTCAGCAACTTTGCTTACTGATAAGCCCAGATCAGCAATTTTTTCTCTGTCAACAATCAGATTTTGTTCCGGCCGTCCTTCCCGGCGGGATATTCTAATATCCTCAACCTCGGGAACTCGACTCATGATCACTTTTAATTCCTGAGCAATTTTATCAGCCAATTCCAGATCATAACCCCGCAATTCTATTTGGACAGCCTGAGAGCCACCAGAACCAAAAAGTCTTCTTAACATCCACAAGCCGGATTGGGCTTCTACTCGAATTTCTCCACCTGGAATCCGTCCTGCGACGTGTTCCCGTATTTGGTCAGCTAGCACAAAGCTATTTACACTCCGTTCATTCGCATTTTTTAGAGATATTTCTACTTCTGCATCACCGGGGCGAATTTCTACACTAAAATGTTCGACTTCTTCATCCGGTGTAACTTCCCGAACCAGGCGTTCCAATTCATATAGATACTGGTTAACAACAGAAATATTTGTACCCTGAGCCATTTCCAGTTCCACATCGATTTCATCGGCATCTGTCTGAGGAGCCAATTCCATTGGAATCAAAGGCCACAACAGAATTGCTCCCAGTAAAAGTAATCCAGTTATCCCAAAAACAATTTTTCTATGTTTTAAAGCAACTGATAGTAATCCGGAATATCCAGATTCCAATCTGTGAAACCAGCGGCCAAAACGAGATTTTTCTTTTGTTTTTTGATCGGTTCCTACTGTTAAAAAGCGACTCCCCAGCATAGGTACCAGGGTGAGAGCTACCAAAAGCGAACACATAAGCGCAAAAACAACAACCAAAGCCAGCTCTCGAAATAGCATTCCCGATATAGTTTGCATAAAAACCACAGGCAGAAAAATCACCGAAGTAGTTAATGTAGAAGCAGTAATTGCTCCGGCAACTTGCTTTGTACCAGTCAAAGCACTCTCCTTGAGAGTATGCCCATGTTCACGAATTCGTACCATATTCTCAAGCACAACGATGGCATTATCAACAATTAACCCAATACCCAAAGCCAGGCCTCCGAAACTCATCTGATTGAGTGTCAGGCCATTAAAATACAGCAATCCAAAAGTTGCAATCAGGGAGATGGGAATCGAAATAGCAATAATAAAAGTTGTTGAACCATTTCTCAGAAAAATATATAAAATGAGGACGGCCAGTAAACCGCCCCAGATGGCAGAATTTTTAACATTATTTATGGAATTTTTAATAAAATCACTCTGGTCAATGACCATCATCAAGTTGATATCATCACGCTCTTTATTAATCCGTTCCATAACTGACCTGGCTTTTTCTGCTACAGCCACAGTATTGGAACCGGATTGTTTGCGAACACCTAGCCTAATCATTGGCAGGCCATCAATCTGCACAATTCGTCCTACATCTTCATAACCATCAACGACCTCAGCAATATCTTTGACCCGAATCGGTTTGCCATCAATAACAGTGATAATTGTATTGGCAATCTGTTCAATATTCTGATACTCGCCTTTTGTTCTCACGTACATATCACTGAGACCTTCCCGCATATCTCCGCCGGGCAAAGTAATATTTTCCCGCTGCAAGGCCTGGCGCACATCAGAAGCTGTCAACCGGCTTGAAGCCAGACGATCCCGTTTAAGTCTGACCTGAACCTCCCGATGGATACCTCCCCATATATCAACAGAACCAACTCCCGGAATCTGTTCAAATTGCTGAGTTATTTCACGTTCCAATATTCGGGTTAATTGTTCCATACTTCTTTGAGACCGGGCTCCCATAATAACTACAGGAAAATTGTCAGGGTCAAATTTCCAAATACGAGGTGGATCTACTTCTGGAGGGAAATCATCTCGGATTCTATCAAGAGCAGCCCTCACATCATTAGCAGCCTCATCAATATTGACGCTCTGAGCGAACTCCAGACTAACCCAGCTGCGTCCCTCTCTTGAAGAAGATCGAACTTCTTCAAGGTTGGGTACACTGGCAACAGCATTTTCCACTCTATCTGTGATAATGGTTTCAATTTCCTCGGGGCCTACATTAGGATATCGAGTACTAATACTTAGTCTTGTATATTCAATAGATGGTAGAAGATCAATAGGTAAAAATCTGAGGCTCATTACCCCTAAAACGATAATGATCAAAAAGACCATAGTAGTGGCAATAGGACGTTTGACTGATATTTGAGTAATGTTCATTTTATTATTTTACCATTTATTTAATTAATAACTCGATTGATACTATCGCGAGCCATTTTTTGCTGTTCCTCCATAATATCCTCTAAAAGATCCTGGCTCTGCAAATTTTGAAGATATTCTACCCAGTCCCATTTCACAGTGCGAACTCTTGCTTCTCCCGATTGGCTGCCAAGCAGATTCTGTCCCAGAGTGACAACCCAGTTGCCTTTATCAACTCCATTGATACCGGCCTGCATTCTACCTTTGGCCATAACATCGACACTCTTGAAATCAAAGGTAATAGGATCGGATAGTGAGATTGATTTTTGTTCGTCCGAAGCACCAGTAGGCTCATTATGTAAAACTAGACTATCCCGGCTCACAAAAACACCAGTTTCGCCTGTTTCAGGATTTTCATAAAGGGCACTCAAAGGAATAAGAGTAGCCTGCTCACTTTCACCATACATAACATCAACGGTCACAAACATACCGGGCTTTAAACTTCCATCTGGATTTTTTAAATCAATTTCAGCAGTAGTACTGTGAGTTACAGGATGTAAAAAGGGTGAGATTCGGGATAATGGTGCTGTCGCCATTCCAGAAGGTAGCACATCGGAGAAAATTTCCGATCGTTGTCCTACCTCAATATAGTTAAGCATTCTATCAGTTAGCACAACTTCAATTTTCATATTATCGAGTTGCCCCATAGTGAATAAGCGGACGCCAGGACTGACAATCATTCCCACCTCAGCATTGCGGTTTCCAACAGTACCGGAAATTGGCGCTCTAATAATAGTTTCTGACAATTCAGTTTGGCTTTCTTCTACTGCAGCCTGGGCCTGTTCAACGCGCGCCTTAGCAAGCTCAACATTAGCTTCCTCAGAAACAGCTCTGGTCTGAATCTCTTCCAGTTCTGCATCACTCACCAGTTCTTTTTCAGCCAAAGATTCCATACGTTTAAGTTCTGATTGGACTTCTTTTAAACGGGCACTGGCTTGTTTGGATTGGGCCAGAGCTATTTGATAATTTGCCTTAGCCTGTTTTAAGCGTTCCTGAAAGTCTCTATCCCGCAATAGAACCAGGGGTTGGTCTTTTTCAACAATATCGCCATTTTCCACTCTGACTTCTACAATAGCGGCATTAATCTCAGGAAAAATTTCAACCTGATTACGAGCTCGTACAACTCCGGTTAAACGCTCACTTAAAGGCAAACTTCCATACCGGGCCTGAATAGCTTCAACTGATGGCACTAACTTCTCATTTTTTGATGGCATGCTTCTAACGTCATCCTGGCAAGCTGACATTACCAATAATATGCTAATTGGCAATAATATAAATAGTTGAATGGTGATTTTTTTGAAATTATAAAAATACTTAAATTGCATTCTTCCTCATTTAATAAATATTTTGAAGTGATATTCTTTTTGTGATTTTGAGTCTGCTACAAACAATCTAAAATAAGAGGATTGGAACAGATTGGCTCATCACAAATTTTGAAACCTAATTTATTATAAATTACCTAGAAAAGGAATTAAATATAACAAAGGGTTTCCTCTTAAAAATTGTTTTTATATCTGTACAAAGGAACTATTATCTGAGTTTCTGAATCAACAGTGTAAAATGTCACAAAATTGAAATATATAAAAACTCATACCACATTTTTGTACTAAAAGTTCCTAACAAACTTTTTATAAGTCAATAGATTAGCCAGATAATACAGATAAAAATTTTATAAATAGGCATACCTGCAAAATTATCTTTATCATATTTTATTATTTTTTATTGGCTTAGTGCTATTCAGAAGTTGAAATAGATTCAATTTTGTAGTTTATTTTTCTTCTGCTACATTTTTGTTGTTGTTTGCCTTCCAATCCACAACCACCTAAAATATTAAAAATCAGCGTATTAAAATTCTATGATAAGGCTGGCACATAAATTGACTCTATAAATCACGTATTTTCTGGATCCAGTTGCTTTTTAATTTTAAAAATGAGGTCAAAAATGAAAATTATTATTGCCTATATTCAGCCAGAAAAGCTGAATGATGTCAAACAGGAGCTTTACGAACGTGAAATCTATAAAATTTCCGTCACCAACGCCCTGGGATGTGGCCAACAAAAGGGGTATCACGAGACCTATCGGGGAAATGATATTGAAGTCAATCTTCTCAAGAAGATACGTCTGGAAATCGCTGTTAATGAGGGTTTTGTAGAGCGCACCATTAATGGCATTATTAAAGGTGCCCGTACCGGCGAAATCGGAGACGGGAAGATATTTATTCAGAATCTTGAAGAATGTATCAGAATCAGAACAGGTGAAAAGGGTAAGAAAGCGATTGGCTAAAAAAATTAACATAAAAAATCATGAGGATTAATTTATGAAGTTTCTAAAAAAACACAAATATTACTCAATAATCATCACATTTATTTTATTAACTACTACAATTTATAGTGATACTGGCGGCACAAAAATCACCCAATTACAGAACAATATCAATATTATCTGGACATCAATCGCCGCATTTCTGGTCTTTTTTATGCAGGCTGGTTTTGCAATGGTTGAAAGCGGTTTTACAAGAGCCAAAAATACTGTCAATATTGTTATGAAAAATCTGATGGACTTTTCAATTGGTACGCTATCTTTTTTTATTATTGGCTTTGGGCTAATGTTTGGTGAAACAAACGGGCTGTTTGGCACAACTCGTTTTTTTATGCTGGGAACCGATGTTATGGGCGCTGATTGGGACTGGACTTTTCTGATTTTTCAGACAGTTTTTGCCGGAACAGCGGCTACGATTGTATCAGGTTCTATGGCTGAGCGTACAAAATTCACCGGCTATCTGGCCTACAGTGTTTTCATCTGTGCATTAATCTATCCAATTTTTGGATCGTGGGCCTGGGGTTCTTTGCTTGATGGAAGTGGCTGGCTGGAAAATCTAGGGTTTAATGATTTTGCCGGATCAACTGTAGTACACTCTGTAGGTGGTTGGTTGGCTTTAGCGGGAGCAATTGTTCTTGGGCCTAGAATTGGCAAATATGGTCCCGCTGGTGAAGCCCGAGCTATTCCCGGACACAATATCACAATAGCCGCTCTTGGAGTTTTCATCCTCTGGTTTGGCTGGTTCGGTTTTAATCCTGGAAGCACAACATTTGGTGATGGAAATATTGGTAGAATTGCCGTAACCACCAATCTTTCAGCAGCAGCCGGTGCAATAACAGCCATGTTAACGGCCTGGAAATTATACAAAAAACCTGATGGATCTATGGCTCTAAATGGTGCTTTAGCCGGACTGGTCGCTATTACAGCTGGATGTGCTTCTGTTTCTCCAATCGGTTCAATTATTATAGGTCTTTTGGCTGGAATACTGGTTGTTTTCAGTGTTCATTTTATCGATCACACACTCAATGTTGATGATCCTGTCGGGGCAGTAAGTGTTCATGGTGTTTGTGGAGCTTTTGGAACGCTAGCTGTTGGATTATTTGCAGTTGATGGTGGATTATTTTATGGTGGTGGATTACAACTCCTCGGAGTTCAAGCCCTAGGTGTATTGGTCGCTTTTGTTTGGGCATTTGGTCTGGGATTGATCTTATTTTATGGAATCAAAGCCACAATCGGATTGCGAGTCACAAGAGAAGAAGAGCTTCAGGGTTTGGATATTGGAGAACACGGTATGGAAGGTTATAGTGGTTTTCAGATATTCACCACTCAATAAAATTTAAGAGGGAGTATACTAATGAATTATAGAACCAAAATATTTTTTATAATTTTACTTATTTACAGCACAGGTTTTTTACTGGCAGGAAATTTTAACGCAGGAGCAGATATCTACAATCGCTATGTTTGGCGAGGCACTGATTATGGTAATTCTGCTGCAGTTCAACCCTATTTATCCTATATTAGCGGACCTATAGAAATTGGAGCCTGGAGTTCCTGGTCAATTGCAGATGTTCCCAACGGAAATGAAAACGACCTTTATATAAGTTATTCTTATGAATCAATAAGTTTAACTTTGACTGATTACTTTTTCCCTTCTTATAATGGTAACGATCAAATTGATAAATTTGGGGAACAGGGCGGCCATACTTTTGAGTTCAGCATAAGTGCAAATATTTCCAACTTCAGTTTTCTGGCTGCATCAAACTTTGCAGGGAATGATCCTAACAATTCCAAATACGCCGAATTGAGTTATAAATTTTTAACTAAAAACAAGGTTAGTTCATCCGTATTCTTAGGAGCCGGCAATCATATTTATAGTCTTGATAATGATTTCACAATTGTCAGTGTTGGTTTACAGATTAGCCGAGAAATTTTTCAGGTTGCTTATATAATTAATCCTGATCAAAAGACTTCTTTTCTAACTTTTGGTATCACTTTATGATTTTGCAGAATTCTTTAGAAAAATTAAAGAGGGAGCAAATTATAAATTGCTCCCTCTTGTTTATTAGTAATTGAATAATTTGATAGGCTAAAAGGATGATTATTTTGCCCTCGTTTTCAGAGAACCTGGACCTCTCTTTCCAGTTCAATCCCAAATTTGGCTTTAACATCAGCCTCAATTTTTTGGCTTAATTCATAAATTTCCTGACCTGTAGCCTGCCCATTATTAACGATAATTAAAGCCTGTTTTTCATAGACTCCAGCATCACCTATTGTGCGGCCTTTCCAGCCACATTTTTCTATGATCCAGCCAGCTGGAATTTTTATCCTGTCAGAAGATAATTTGTAAAAGGGCATTTTGGAATATTCTTCCTTTATACTTTCAAACTTCTTTTGATCAACAATAGGATTTTTAAAAAAACTTCCGGCATTGCCAATTTGATCAGGATCAGGAAGTTTATTCTTGCGGATATCAATTATAATTTCCCGCATTACCTGGATATTTTCCTGATCATAATTTTTTAGTTTTGCCTCAATTCCACCATAATCGGTGATCAGGGGCGGATCTTTTATCAATTCAAAAGTCACCGCAACAATAATGTAATTCTCTTTTTCCTGATTTTTAAAGATACTGTCACGATAGCCAAATTTGCATTCTTTATTGGAAAATGTTTTGAGTTTGCCAGTAGATATCTCAAGTGCCTCTACCTCTACAATTCTATCTCCAGCTTCCGCACCATAGGCCCCAATATTCTGAACAGGAACTGCGCCCAGTTTTCCGGGAATCCATGATAAATTTTCAATGCCACCATAATTATTTCGAACGCAATAGCCAACAAAATTATCCCAGACTTCGCCATTAGAAACTTTTATTATGATATTCGAATCTGTCTGATCTAAAATCTGCAGACCTCTTAAATCAGGATAAACAATGATACCCTCAAAATCAGTGGTGAATAACAAATTGCTACCACCACCTAAAACAAAGTGAGAGTTTTGCTGAAATTCAGAACTAGCAAGCAATTCTTTTAACTCATTTATTGATTGACAGCGGGCAAAATAATTAGCCCTGGCCTCAACCTGAAATGTATTATAATCTTTCAGTGAATAATTTTCAAATATTTCCACCATAAAAAGCACCTCTATTTAAAAAGCAGTTTGCAAACTAATGCAGGAATGTCTAATTTAGTTTTTTATTATAGAAAAATAAATAATTATTTGACAGAGGAGATTTTGAGATGAGGAGACTCTGGCAATATTTTATTTCACTGGGACTATCAGCATTTTTAGTATTAACAAATTGTGGTAAGGGAACAAAACTTCACAAAAAAACAATCATGGTCAGGTGTGATGATATCGGAATGTGCCATGGTGTAAATATGGCCGCCCAAAGACTAATAGATAAGGAGATCCCTTTTTCCGCTTCAGTAATGTTTTGCTGTCCATGGTATCAGGAAGCTGTAGAGATACTCAAAGACCAACCTCAAGTTTCAGTTGGTGTGCATTTGACTTTAAATGCGGAGTGGAAAAATTATCGCTGGGGACCAGTTGCAGGGGCTCAAGCTGTTCCTAGCCTGGTTACCGATCAGGGCTTTTTCTATCCATCCCGAAAAGCACTTTTTGATAATAATCCTTCTCTTGGGGAAATTGAAATAGAATTGCGCGCTCAGATTGAAAGAGCTCTCAAAAGTGGTCTTGAGATAGACTATCTTGACTATCACATGGGAACAGCAGTCAGTTCACCCGAGCTTCTCGAAATCGTAGAATCAATGGCCAGAGAATACAAGCTTGGAATTTCCCGCTGGTATGGCGAACAGGATGTTCAGGGTATTTATTCTGCTCAACCTGAGCATAAGTTGGACACTCTCATGAATCGTCTGCATAATCTTCCTCAAAATAAAATAAACCTGCTGGTTTTCCATATTGGTTCCGATACGCCTGAAATGCAGGCCTTAAAGGATCTCAACGAATTTGGCCTAAAAAATATGAGTAAACATAGAAAGGCGGAAACCGATGCAATATGTTCATCACGTTTCCGCACTTTTATAGAAGAAAATAATTTTAAATTATTAAATTATGGCCAATTATTAGAAAAGACAGGAATAGAAAACTGGCAGCGACCTGGTAATCTTAATTATTAACTGTAAATCGGTGTAAAAGACCCCTTACCATTATCCAATAAAAACAGACTGGGTTTCTGTACATTCTTATCAAGCCGAACCATAAATATTCAAATCGGACAGATCTTTCCTGTTGATACATTCTTTGATTTCGTGAGGCAATTGACTGAATCGGATGTCCAGTTCTTTGTCAGATAGAGAACCCAGCAGTTTCCGAATACGGCTGCCATTAATTTTGATAAATTCCAGCAGATATTGATTGTTGCGAGCATCAGTAAAACCCGCTTTTTGGCCTAAAACCTGCTCTAGCCAGTAGATCTGGAGCCCCATCTCTTTTTCGCTTCTGTTTAATTCTCTATGTTTAGTGTTATTCATTTTTAACACCTCCTTGTTACACACACTAGAATGTTACAATATTGTTGCCAAACCATTTTATGAGCCCATTTTACTGAGAATTATGTAAATTAGACAAAAGTGCTTGATAGTCTGTTTTTTCTGCAGATATTTTGTTGTTTTGTTGGCCTTTTATTGACTGATTTGTGTCAAATTTGGCAGGTTGATCACCACCATTTTTGGCAAGAATCAGCACAATTATAGTGTATTTAGTAACAATTTTAAATTTACAATTACTTTTATTTCGCTTATATTTCAAGCACATTGTAAATAAAGTTTATTAATTGCTTTGAACTGAATTTAAGATTTTAAACAAATAATTTGGAGGAAAAAATGCTTTTTGAACGCATAGAATCAAGTGGACTGGCCCACTATTCCTATATTATGGGAGATGAAAATGAGGCTGTTGTCATTGATCCCCGCCGCGATGCTGACGACTACATTGAAGCAGCTCGCCAGGCTGGAATGCAAATAAAATATGTTCTGGAAACCCACCGTAATGAAGATTATTTGATTGGATCGTTGAAAATTGCCCGGCAAACTGGTGCTAAAATATTCCACTCCTTTAATGAAGGCTACGACTTTGAATATGGTAAAGATATTCAGGATGGCGATAAAATAACTTTTGGGAATCTAACAATTGAAGCCCTGCACACTCCCGGGCATACTATGGGACATATGAGTTATCTACTCTATGACGATGAAGACAATCCCTGGATCATTTTTACAGGCGATGCTTTATTTGCTGGTGACGTTGGCCGGACCGATTTTTATGAAGGAAAAAACGAAGAAATGACAGGCAAATTATATGACAGTTTACATAATAAAATTCTCCCGCTTGGCGATGGTATAATTATTTGTGCTGCTCATGGGGCCGGTTCTGTCTGCGGTAGTAATATTACAGAAAGAATTTGGACAAGTATTGGTTTGGAACGCAAATATAACCCTGCTTTGCAAATTGAGAACCGGGACGATTTCATTGATGAATTTTCCAATCCTCACGATAAGCCCCCTTATTTCAAAACCATGGAAAAATTCAATAAAATCGGTCCTGAAGACAAATCTTTACCAGTACCTGCTGCGCTCAGTCCTCAGGAATTTATGGAAGCGGCTGAGCAGGGCCAAGTTGTGGATATTCGTTCTGAAAGCTGTTTTGGATCATCTTTTGTTCCTGGCTCTATCTTTATCAAAGAAGAAGTGCTTTCCAATTTTGCCGGCTGGTTTCTGTCCTACGACAAACCAATTCTGCTTGTTTCTGATTCCGATAATATCAAACCAGCAGTTAAGCAGCTTTTTAGACTTGGATATGACAATATTGCGGGTTATTTAAAAGGTGGCATTACGAGTTGGACAAAAGCCGGTTATAAAACTTCTAGCATTGCTACTGCTGATGCTATAGATATCAAGGAAATGGAACAGACAGGAAAGAATCCTTTTATCCTGGATATCAGAGATAAAGATGAGGCTTTACAAACACCGATTCCTTCCAGTTTGAGAATAAAGCTTACTGATCTGCCGGATAAATTTGATGAAGTACCAGGCGCTAAAAACCTTAATATCGTTTGCGGGTCTGGAGTACGTTCCATGATTGCAGCCAGTCTTTTGAAAAGAGCTGGATTCGATAATCTGAGTGTACCTTTAGGTGGAATTTCCGGATGGAAATCCTAATAATTTGAAAAACGAATTTTAAAATGATTATTTAGCCAAAAATAAATTAAATAAAAAGTGAAAAGTAAGGGCTCCGTAAATTCGGAGCCCTTACATTTTCAGAGGAGGGAATCAGGATGTTCAAATTGCTCCAGAGGAGGGATTCGAACCCCCGACAAATTGGTTAACAGCCAACTGCTCTACCAGCTGAGCTACTCTGGATCAAAACTTAATTCGCAACATTCAATAAGCGGCCTAAATTTAGTATCCAATTTTAACTATGTCAAATAATAAATTAAATTTTATCAAACTCGGTTTTAAGGTTTTTCCAGGTTGCCAAAAGCCCTTCACTAATAACCTTTGTATGCCCTAGAACAGGCATGAAATTGGTATCTCCCTGCCACCTGGGTACTATATGCATATGCAGATGATCATCAACACCGGCTCCGGCTACAGAGCCAATATTCAAACCGGTATTGAAACCTTCTGCCTGCATCTTTTTTCTCAGAATTTTACAGGATTCATCAACAAGTTCCATCATTTCCAGTTTTGTCCCAGAATCCAGATCCGAAAGTTCGCCAGTATGAAGGTAGGGAGCCACCATCAAATGGCCATTATTATAGGGATAATAGTTCATCAGAACAAAATTCCTTTCACCTCGATAGAGGACCAGGTTCTCCTGATCCTCATCTTCAGTTTTCTGATAGTCACAAAAAAAACAACTCGAATCTTTATTCTGTATACCATTTCGTATATACTCTATGCGCCACGGTGCCCAGAGTTTATCCATAATAGTTATCCATTGTCCTTTTCTTGCTGCGAGGCTTCTACAATTTCCTTCTGTTTACCAGCAGGAACTTTCTCATAATGAGAAAATTCGCGGTGGAATATTCCAGAACCCTGAGTCATTGACCGTAAACTGGTTCCATAATGATATAGTTCCGAAAGAGGAACTTTAGCAGTAATTTTTTTGAAATTGCCTTCAGCTCCCATGCCTTCCACTTTACCGCGCCGGGTTGAAATATCACTCATTACATCGCCCATATATTCATTGGGAACGAGAATTTCAACATTTTCAATCGGTTCTAAGAGAATCGGTTTAGCAGCCAGAAAAGCTTCTTTAAATGCTTTTTTACCGGCAATTTGAAATGCAATATCTTTGGAGTCAACAGGATGCATCTTACCATCATAAAAATTAACTTTTACATCAGTAACTTTATATCCAGCCAGAACTCCTTCGTCACAAGCCGAGTTGACACCTTTTTCAACAGAAGGTACGAAAACACGATCAACATTTTGACCAACTAGAGTTTCTTCAAACTCAACACCAGCATCTCTTTCATTAGGAGCAATTTTCAACCAAACTTCAGCAAACTGTCCGGCACCACCAGATTGTTTTTTATGGCGGTATTCGGCCTTGGCTTTTTTACGAATAGTTTCCCGAAATGGAATCTTGGGTTGTTTCAAATTGGCTTCGACATTAAAATTATTTTTAAGCCGATCCATGGCAATTTTGAGATGCAAAGCACCTTGTCCGGAAACAATAGTTTGCTTGATTTCAGGATTGAATTCAAAATTAAAAGTTGGATCTTCATCAGCGATACTCTGGAGCCCATCTTTAATTTTGTCCTCATCGGATCTTGATTTTGGTTCAATTGCTTCCTGGATAACAGGTTCCGGAAAGTCAATCTCTTCAAAAGTAATATTTTCATCTTCAGCACATAGAGTATTGTTCGTATGAGTATGCTTCAATTTTGAGGTGGCTATCAAATCACCGGCATGAGCTTTAGGCACTTCAACATTAGCATTTCCGTTGACAACATAGATCTGGCCAAACTTTTCTGTTTCCTGAGATTCTGTATTCAAAAGCATATCACCTTTTTCCAGAGTACCAGACATAACTTTTAGGAAAAATAGTCCACCAGCATGTCCTTCCATCATAGTCTGAAAAACAAAGCAGGATTGTGGTGATTCATCGGAAAGTTCTATGTCCACATCTTCTTTGGTAGCCGTAAGCTCACGCTCATCTGGAGCGGGTACAAAAGCATTTAAATGGTCCAGAAGATTGGTAACACCAATATTGTTATATGCATCTGTTGCAAAAACAGGAAAGACTTCCCTGTTAATTATAGCCTGTTTTAAACCGGCTACAATATCCTCATCAGGCAGAGTTTCATGTTCAAAGAATTTTTCCAACAGTTCTTCATCAGTTTCAGCAATTGATTCAATCAGACTAGTCCGGATTTCTTCGGCCTGTTCTCTAATATTATCAGGAATATCAACTTTTTCAGTTTTGCCGCTATTATCATCAGCAAACTGGTAACATTCCATTTTAATAATGTCAACAACCTTGTTAAAACCAGGGCCTTCGTCAACAGGCAACTGTAAAGGTACAACAGAATTTTTCCCAAAAGAATCTTTGAGCTGGGATAATGATTCCTGAAAGTTGGCATCTTCACTATCCAATCGATTAATAATAAAACCAAGAGGAAGTTGATCATCTTTAGAAAAGCGAAAAGAGAGCTCAGTACCAGTTTCAACACCATTTTTAGCATTGATGGTGATCAGCCCCATATCAGTCACACGAATTGCCGATTTGGAGCTGGCTATAAAATCAAGATATCCAGGATTATCAATTATATTTAATTTTTTATTTTTATGGGTTACATGGAGCAATGAATAATTGATGGAATGTTTGCGTTCCTTCTCATCAGAATGGTAGTCGGATTTGGTATTGCCCTCATCTATCCTTCCCAGTCTGTCAGTTTCGCCTTTGGCATACAGCATGGCTTCGACCAATGAAGTCTTACCGCTAGAAGCATGTCCCAATAACGAGATATTACGAATATCTTTAGTCTGAAATTCTTTCACAGCGTCCTCCGTAAGTTATTTGTTTATAATGTTATAAAAGATCACTTCGTTTTATTTTCCCAGTTTTATTTCTAGGTAGTTCTTTGTAAAATTCTACAAAATCGGGGTAAAGAAACCGGGGCAGATTATCCCGGGAATAGTTGAATATTTCTTTTTTACTTAATTTTTCGTTGCGCTCAGGTACGATACACAATTTTATCTGATCATTCTTATCGCCAGTTAGCTTTAGAACAAAAACATCGCGAACCTTATCATGTTGCATAATGACCTGTTTTACTTTACCAGGACTGATTTTGTAGCCATATTTTGTAATGATATCATGTTTACGGCCCTTAAAAAACAAATAATCATTGATATCGCTCTGGAAAAGGTCACCAGTGCGAAACCATCTCGAATCACTTGAGTTGCCATTTTTGAGCAGATGGGGCAGTAGGTCGTTGTGGCGCAGAACTAGCTCACCAACTTCACCATCACGTACATCAGCGCCATTCTCATCAATGATCTTTATCCTGCTGTTTTGTAAAGGATAGCCTACTGATTTGACTTTTGATTCTCCATTCGTTTTATTAAAGGCTACAGCCGGCGCCTCAGTCAATCCATAGCCTTCTAGAATCTCACAGTTAAAATTTTCCTGCCAGGCTGTAATAAAATTCTCCTTCAAAGAGCCGCCAATCGATAAACAATGAGAAAGTGTACGAAAACTATTGCCAATATCGCCCTGGTCAAAAATATCATGAAATGTGTAGGAGTTTGAAAATAAAATATTGGCTTTTTTATTGGCAATTGAATTAATCAAGTGCTCGGGACTTTTATCCTGTAGAAGAATATAAGTTCCACCTTGAACCAGGGTAGTGCTCAGAGCCAATATATTCGATACATAATTATAGATTGGAAAAGAACTGATCACATCAAGGTCATCCTGACACTCAATTACCTCGCTAACATTATTCACATTGGTGATAATGTTATTGTGAGAAAAAACAACGCCCTTGGGAAAGCCAGTTGTTCCGGAAGTAAACAAAACTACAGCTTCGGCATCAATATCAATTCGAGACGAATAGTTAATGCTTTTATAATGATCAACAATCTCCCTAAATCTGTAATCTGCCCGGCGGTCTTTGCCAATTACAATCTTATTGCTGAAAATATTTCTGCGGGTATCTTCCAGGTCCAGAATAATATCACGATATTTTTCAGTATAAACAATAGTGTTGACATCATTTTGTTTTATCAGAGTGTTTAAAGTCTGACGGGTTAAATGAAAAGGCAGGAGAACTGCTTTGTTTTTGTTCTTGAGAATGCCATAATAGGCCAAAATACCTTCCGGTGCTTCTTCACCAAGAATAGCTATGGGCTCATTATTTGTGAGACCCATTCTGCGAAGACCAGCAGCAAAGGCATCAATTTTTTTATGAGCCTCCTTATAGCTAATATCTTCATAAGAAGAGGACAGGAAAATGGAATCCGGAATCTTATTTTTATATTCTGATATGTACTGAAGTAAATCTTTCATAGATTAAATTCAGAAAGAATTCTAGTTTTGTCCTATTTTACATTCGCAATTTAACGAAATATATTGGATAATTAAAAGGCTCTCATAGCTCAAAGAACAAGCCAATGATTTTAAGCAATATGTTACGCATAGTCAAGTATTTAATGAGTAAATTTGACAGGAGAATCGGCATATTTTATGAGTTTGATTTGGATATCATAATAATCTATTTTTTTTAAATTCAACTCTTAGATTCAGAAAGGGCTGCCCACACCGATCTGAAACATAATGCCAATAAATTCAGACAAAAAGCTTCATGCGAATAAATTTCATGACCTATTCCTCTTTTTAATTGCAGTACTCTTTTGCAATTCCCCATGTTACTGGCTAATTTCTGGGGTAAAAAAGGGATAGATATTATATTATTCCATTTTATAAAAAATATTATCTTGCAGGAGATGATCATTAAAACATGAACCAGCCGGACAAAATATTAATCCTTCGCCTCTCCTCGATTGGTGACATTATTTTGAGCTATCCACTTATTCGAAATCTTCGGAAAAAATTCCCGCAAGCAAGAATCGATTTCATGGTTGCCAAAAAATTCAGAACAGTTCTAACACCCATCCAAAACAGACTTAACAATATCATAGTTTTTGATAAATCTCGCGGAATTCAAGAGATCAAGGCTCGAAGACAGGCTATAAAAAATACAGGCTATGACTGGATATTGGATATTCATAGTAAACCTCGCACCTGGCTTTTACTGGCTTTTTTACAGGCTCAAGTTTTTCGTATTAAAAAATATCAGATAAGAAGATGGCTGTTTGTCAAATTTGGGTTCAAAGCCTATCCAGCTATTCCAGTTCATAAAAAATATCTTAATACAGCCCCGATAAAATTTAAAAATTTAGATCCTGTTTATCTAAAAGACTGTAATAGCACAAAAATTTCACAAAAAGTCAGTAAATCTGCACCTTTTATTAAAGAAAACCACCCGGTCGTCATCATTTTTCCAGGAGCAAAACATGCCACAAAAAGATGGCTAATAAATAATTATATGGAACTTGCGCAAAGAATTGTTGAGACAACAGATCTCAGGGTCTTGCTAGCGGGTGATCAGCAGGACAAAAAAATATTGGAAGCATCCCAAATAGACCATCCAAACATCTCCAATATTTGTGGTAAGTTCAGTTTGCTGGAAATAATCTGTCTGATATCGCAATGCGATCTGGTCATTTCCAATGATTCCGGGCCTATGCATATTGGTGCTTTATTTCGCAAACCCCAGATTGCAATTTTTGGCAATACTGTTACAGATTTTGGTTTTGCTCCCCAAAATGATAGAGCGATAATTGTGGAAAACAGCAATTTGAGTTGCCGCCCCTGTTCCCACATTGGTTATGAAGAATGCCCCAAAAATCACTTTAAGTGTATGAAAGAGATAACAGTACCAAGAGTTTACGATGAGTTTTTTAAATTAATCCAAAATTTCAAATTTAATTCAGGGAGTTCAAAACACTGATAGCAATAACAGCAAAGTTTTTAATTTTATTGAAATTATACCAGGAATTTACTATAATTCTTCTTGAATAATTAAGTACTTTTTGCTAAATTATTTTAACTATTAATACAAAATAGGAGGAACTATCAATGGAAGTTTATAGTATGAACAAGGTCATTCTTATTGGTCGCTTAGGCCGAGATCCTGAGGTTCGTTACACAAACAGTGGTGATGCAGTGGCCAATCTGTCTGTAGCTACTTCAGAGAGCTGGAAGACTAAAGATGGCGAAAAAAATGAAAAAACGGAGTGGCATCGAGTCCTTGTATTCCGTAATCGAGCAGAATTTGCCAAAGAATATCTGAATAAAGGTGACCTGATCGCTCTGGAGGGAAAATTACAAACACGGCAATGGGAAGACAAAAACGGTAACAAACGTTATACAACCGAAATTCAAGCCTTTAAATTAACTCCTCTTGGTGGTCGAGGCAATCGAAAATCTCCTCAGAAAAATGAACCAGAAGATGCACCTCCTGTAGATGATGATGGTGAGGATCAGGATATTCCATTCTAGCATAAATTACTCAACGGTCTCATCCCTGATCGGGATGAGACCTGTTTGATTTTATACGCATACAGTTGTTTATTGAAATTTTCGGCAGAATAAATACTTAAATAGATTAAATATTAGAACTGTAGGGTAATTCCGGCTTTTATCCAGCGGCCCGGCATTGGCAGATAACCGAAGGCATAGTATTCTGTATCCAAAATATTGTCAACCGTAAGATTAATTCTGAAGTTTCTGTAATTGAAGTAAAGGTTACAGCCTATTAGCCAATAATCATTGTAATTTATGCGATTCTGGTAATTAACATTCCAGATTGATTTCAATCCCCATACTAAAGAATGACCAGCTGTTAAAACTGCCTGATCCTGCAGATAATTAAACACATATTTGGATTTATAATCAGCCTGCCGGGAGCCAGACATTTTGGTATATTCCAGCTTGAGCATGTTTAGATAGGGAATATTTGCCAGAAAATTTTTATCCAGTTCCAGTGATAATTCTGATCCATAAATTTGGAAGTCGTTTACATTGCGAGCAATATAAACAGAATCCAGCGAATTCCAGGCGTAATCAATCATATTTTTGTTGTCACGTAGAAATAAATTTAGGCTAGACTTAATATTTTGGTTTTCATAGCGCCAGCCAGTTTCCAGAGACCAGGCTTCTTCCGGCTTCAACTCGGAATTCCCCTGATTGACAGGACTGTTGTAATACAGATTTGTATAAGTTGGTGGGCTAAAGGACTTTTCAATAGAAGCAATCCAGTTTAGATTATCAGAGAGCTCATAGCTAATATCAAGCCCGGGAAAGCCATACATGGTCCAATCTGAATAATAAAAAACGCTCAGGCCGGGTGTTATTGAAAATTTACCAATTGTGCTTTGACCTTCAATATAGAGTCCAATCCGATTACGGAAATGATTGCCAAGACTTGTACTGGCAATTTCCTCGCGCCCTACTTCTAGACCAAAGTGGGGAGTGATAATTTTCGAATCAAGCGTAGCCTGAACTTCAGCAGTATAAAGTTCTGTTGTATGATCATTTTGATAAAAGCCCGGATCATCAGTATTCAGGGTATGATCAAGAACAAAAGTGTCGCCATGCTGCCGCCAGGATAATCGAGAGCGGATGCGTCCCCATTCCGGTTTCAAGTAATGCTGTAGACCGACAAAAGCGACTTCGGTTTTTTCACGTTGATCCGGATAGCTACCCGGTGTATAAAATTGATTGGCACCGAAATCTTTATCCGTTACACCAGAAGTCAAACTAAAATTGCCCCACTTTGAATTCAAAGAAGAGCGGTAAAAAAAAGTGGAAATATCGTAATCGGTATTATAGCGATAGCCATCAGAAGATCGCAAAGCATAAGAAACACGATTAACAGTATTTCCCAGCGGTAGAACCATAGAAATGGTTCTATTGAAATATTTATTTTGCCCTCGTGATAATTTTATACTGGTACTCTGTTTTTCAGATTGCCGGGTAATAATATTGATAATGCCGCCCATGGCATTTGGTCCATATAGTCGTGAACCGGCGCCTTTTAAGACCTCCACTTTTTTAATATCATTTATGGTAAGCGGCAAATTCAAATTATGATGCCCGGTTTGCGGATCATTGACCTTCATTCCATCAATTAAAATCAGGACTTGGTTAAAGCTAGAGCCTCTCAAGTGTAGGTCAGTTTGCACTCCATCCATTCCCCGCGCTTGAAAATCACCAGTCACACTTTTAGCCAATAATTCATCAATGCTGGTAGCACCGGATTGTTCAATCTGAGTAGAATTGATTACCTTTACATTTCGAGAAATTTCCGTTAAGGTAGTCGGGATTCGAGTTCCTGTCACTACAATTGTATCGGATTGATAAGTAGAATAGATCTGGGCAGTCAAGCCTGAAATTATTAGAATCAGAGCCAGACTTAATTTTATTAATTTATTGAGCATGGGTTTCTCTATAAATTTTAGTCAGTTCCTGAACAACATCCTGGCTGGATTTGTCATCTATGTTGACCCAATGGGTATTGGTTTGATTGCGAAACCAGCTTAGTTGTCGTTTTGCATATTGACGGGTATTCTGTTTAATATTATCAATTGCTTCCTTACGGTCTATTTTCCCTTCCAAATACTGATTTATTTCATAATATCCTACTGTCTTGATCTTGTTAAAAACCGGGCCATAACCCTGATTCCTTAATTCCTTTACTTCTTCAATCAAACCGGCTTCAACCATTTTATCGACTCGAGAATTGATCCTATGATATAATTGATCTCTATCCATTTTCAATCCCATAATAATGTAGGGAAAAGGTGGATTCTTCTTTTGTTCCTCGTATAATTTCGTAGGTGGTTTACCATTAATCCGAAATATCTCCAGAGCCCGGGTGATTCGTTTTGTATCATTAACATGAATTTTGGCGGCATAATCGGGATCGATTTCCTGCAATCTAGCGTAAAGTTTATGTTTCCCTTTTTCTTCCAGTTCATTTTTAAGCTGCTCTCTGATTTCCTGATCAGTTCGACTGCCTTTAAAAAAGCCCTGAGTAACAGCCCGAATGTACATACCGGAGCCGCCCACAAACAAAGGCAGAATGTCATTATTCAACAATTCCTGCACTTTTTCCAGAGCCAGCTCTCTATACTTACCAGCACTGATCCTTTTATCAGGTTCAACTAGATCAATAAGATGGTGGGGCGCTCTACTGCATTCTTCCGTTGTCGGCTTGGCCGTTCCAATGTCCAATTTTTTGTAGATCTGACGTGAATCGACAGAAAGAATCTCAGCATTCAATTTTTTAGCAAAGTCAATTGCAATGCTGGTTTTCCCAACTGCTGTGGGACCCACTATAAAAGGTATGATTTTATCCGTATCTATATGAAAATATTGATTACTCATAAATAGTTATCAGCCGGTTCTCTCAAAACGTTTATCAAGTTCCTTGAGAGTTAAATTAACTATAACAGGTCGTCCATGCGGGCAATAGAGTGGATTTTCCGTGGCAAACAGTCGATCGACCAGGTTGCGCATTTCCTCTTCCTCAAGAGGGTCACCAGCTTTGATGGCAGCTTTGCAGGAATAGGCTGCAGCCACTTTTTCTTGAATATCAGTTTCTTTGGTGCCATATTCACGATAATGATCAATTATCTTTTTCATGGCTTTGCCTTCATCACCGATCCGCATTCCGGCAGGTACGGCCTCAACTGCCACAGTATTTTTGCCGAATTTTTTGGCTCTAAAGCCCATTTTTTCCAGATAGGGCAGAATATCCAGCAAAACCGAATAATCATCAACACTCAGTTCTACAACCTGAGGAAATAATAATTGCTGAGCACTTCCTCCGCCTTTTTTCATAGCTTTGAGCGCCTCTTCAAAGAGTACTCTTTCATGAGCTACATGCTGATCAATAATCACAATACCAGATTCAATCTGGCTAATAATATATTTTTTATGGACCTGAAAAACTTTTACATCAGGTTGATAACTTTCTTGCTCAGTTTGCTGACCTTGCTCGCGTTTTTTAGAAAATCTTTCTGCCCGCTCAGTCCATTTTTGCGAATCTACTTTGTGAGTGAAATGCATAGGAATATCGGTCTGTTTGGATTCTTTTTGCCGCTTTTGCGGATGTTGACGATCTATTTTTTTATTCGGCTGTGTAAATTGATTGGTGTCCTGCTTTTGATTCTGACCACTCTGTTCCTGTTGTCTTGCTTGTTTTTGTTCACCTTTACTTACTTTGGGTTCAGAATAATATTCCTGAGGAGAGAAACTTCCGAAATCAGGAAGATCCTCTTTCAAAGAACTAACACTCTGTTTTATTGTATCCTTGATAAAACGGTATAATTTTTTTCTGTAGGTGAATTTGACTTCCATTTTGGAAGGATGAACATTTACATCAACCTCTTCGGGCGGAATTCGCAATTGCAAACAATAGAAAGGGAACTCTCCCCGCGAAACCAGACTGCTATAGCCCGATAGAATAGCATGACTCATATATTTATCAGTTATGGATCGGCCATTGACGTATAAAAACTGCTGCCCCTTGCGTCGGGCTCGAACCAGATTCAGATTTCCAAGATAACCACTCAATTCCCAGCTACCTCGGGCCGAATCGATGCGGATTAGATTGTCTTTGTATTCGGAAGAGAAAAGATGCACAATTCTGTTTTTTAGATTTTCACTCTTCAGGTTGAAAACTTCACGACCATTATGGACAAGTTTAAAGCGAATATCGGGGTGGATTAAGCTGAACTTGCGCATAATTTTAACAATATGGCGAAATTCAACATTTTTGGATTTGAGAAATTTTCTGCGAGCCGGAACATTATAAAAAATATTACGGACAGAAATCTGAGTGCCAGGTTTAGGTGGTGCTGGTTTTACATCAAGAAACTTACCTCCTCTTATTCTCAGAATGTGGCCAGTATCGGTATCCTTTTTTGTGGAAATCGCATCAACTTTGGCAACAGCAGCAATACTGGCTAGCGCTTCTCCACGAAAGCCGAGACTTCGAATATTACTCAGGTCCTGAACAGTACTGATCTTGCTGGTGGCATAGCGCTCAAAAGCCAGGAGCAGATCATCTTTGTCCATACCCTGACCATCATCAGTGATTTCACACAGAGTTTTTCCGCCATTTTTGATTCTAACTATGATTTCGCTGGCCCCAGCATCCAGGCTATTCTCCACCAGTTCCTTGACAAGAGACGCCGGACGCTGAACAACTTCGCCGGCTGCAATTTTATTTGTAAGTTTATCAGATAATATTTTTATATTGGACATATATTAAAACACTCTATTATAAATTATACCATCCCCAACAGGTCTGGCCTTCAATTTTGCAAGTCAAATATATAAAATTATGGATAAAATTGGAATCATTAATATATTTTTGAAGGAAACATTATTCCAGATTTTCTTCTACAAATGAAATCAACTTTTCAACCAGCTGTTCACACTCCTCCAGCAATTTTTCAGACTCATCAAGCATTTCTGTGGCGTAACCGGTGACCTCTTTTTGTTTGGCAAGCATATTATAATTGGCTCGAATATTATATCTGCTGGCTGTTATTGTGGTTTGTAAGGCTTTGACAGCAGTACCAATTTCACTGGCCACATTACCGGGTTTAAATTTGAGCAGCTTTTCGAAGAGACGCAACATCCGCAAAGACTCCTTAACCATTTCCAGAGGAACTTCAATGGCTACTTCCAGTGCTTTTTCCAGGTCTTCCCGATTCTCTTTGGAATACAGCATAACACTTTTAAAAGCCTTTACATCCTGTTCACTGAGGTTGAAAAATTTTTCCTGAAAGGCTTCGAATTCGGCCGCCATCATTTCCAAATCCCGACTCGCAAAATTATTCTTGCCCATAATAGATGCTGACATAGAGCCCAGCGAGGCTGCAATGACTGCTGAGATTCCCGCCCCACTCCCACTTCCCGGTGTTGGTTCTCCCGAGGCTAACTCGGTAAAATATTCATTTATCTTTTGACTTTCTATGATAATTATACTCCAATTTTATATTCTAAAATTTTCTTATCAGGTTCAAATTTCTGAACATCATTTAATCCTAAAAATTCAATAGCCGCTTCGATTAATTCTTGTTCTGAAACTGAATCTCGTCCAATTTTCTCACAATAATATCGACCGGCTTGTAATAAGGGTTGTTTAAGAATTAGTCCAATCACTTCTGAGCCGGTGACCTTAAGGCCTCTTTCTTCTGCCAATTCTGATATTTTTTCAAACACCTGGTGAGGCAAAGTCTTTTGATAATCAGTGAGATTCATAGAAACCTGGGCACACTGGTATTCTTCGATATACCAACCAACAGCTTTAACAGCATCAAAGATGCCCGGCTTATGAATTTTTCGTCCGCCTTTATCAATTGTCCAGCCACTCGTTCTAATACGGCGAGCAATTTCCTGAGCAGGTTGAATGTCATCCGTATTTAAATTAACATTATAGGCGATCAAAAACTTACGGGCGCCAGTCACCAGAGCGCCGGAGCGAGCATTAAATTCGGCTTCAAAATCTGATCGCCAATCCGGATCTTGCATTTTCTTTTCCAGCCCCTCATATTCTCCGCGTCTGATATTAGCCAGATTTTTTCGCTCAGGCTTGCGGGCTGCTTCTTCGTACAAATAGACCGGAATATTTAATTCACTAGCGACGCGCTCTCCCAATTTCTTCGAAATCTTTACACATTCCTCCATAGTAACATTTCTGATTGGAACAAAGGGACACACATCCGTAGCGCCGAGCCGGGGATGAACGCCCTTGTGTTTGCGCATGTCAATGACTTGTGAAGCTTTTTTTACACCTTGCCAGGCCCCCTCTAAAATAGTATGCTGATCACCTGTAAATGTAACTACAGTTCGATTAGCAGCTGCTCCCCGATCAACATGGAGAATGCTGCCACCGCCCTGTTTTATAGCATCAACAATAACTTGGACCATTTCTGGATCTTTCCCTGCGCTAAAATTTGGTACGCATTCGACTATTTTAGCGATAGACAACCTCCTGCACAATTTTCAGAACAATTATAAAAAGACTAACCTGCTGGCAGTCAAATAGATCTGACAATTTTAAATTATTGATTCAACCACCCATTCTGGAAAGCATTATAATGAGAAGGATGACCAGTACCAAAATTGCCAGCAGCACCCACACATTTTTAGTAGGCCGCTTGCGGGTAATTCTTCTGAAGTGGATGCCTTCATCTTCATTTTCTTGATCATCTTTGTCTTTTAATTTGAAACGACGATGTTTATCCTTATCAAACATTATATCCCTCCAAATAATCTTGAAAAGAAACTAATAAAAGGGCGCAAAAAACCACCGATTATTGATACATTTGTTAAATATCCAAACAGAATAAGTCCCATTAAAATAAAACCGCCATACTGGCGTAACCATACAGCAACATGTTCATATTCGTCTGGCAAAAGACCAAATAAAATTTTAGAGCCATCTAAGGGCGGTAGAGGAATTAGATTAAAGAAGGCCAGAGCAATATTGATCTGTAAACTAAGTACGATCATCTGATAAAAGGGACGTAAAAAATTGATGGGTAAAAAATTGAACAGTCCGCTGCCAACGATTCTCAATAATAGTCCACTCAATAGAGCCAGGAACATATTGCCCAGAGGACCGGCAATAGACACAAAGGTCAAATCCTGTTTTGGATTTTGGAAATTGATCGGATTGACCGGAACAGGTTTTGCCCAGCCAAAATGGACTAAAAAGATCATTAGAGTACCAAAAGGATCCAGATGAGCAAGCGGATTCATAGTCAGACGACCATTCCTTTCTGCTGTTGGGTCACCTAATTTATTGGCCACCCAGCCATGCATATATTCATGAAAAGACAGGGCCAGAAGAATGGGCGGTACCAGCAAAACTATAGTTTGTAATGTTTGTAAATTCATTTCCACCTCGGATGAAAGGTTCTGTGTTGTTCTTTTAAATAACTTTTGTCTAAATGAGTATAAATCTGAGTTGTTGAAATGTCAACATGCCCCAGCATTTCCTGAACTGCTCGCAAATTGGCGCCTCCTTCGAGAAGATGGGTAGCAAAAGAATGCCGAAAAATATGGGGGCTGACATTTTTCTTGATGCCTGTCAATTTCACATAATTGTTAATTATTTTCCAAACGCCCATTCGGGAGAGCGGTTTTCCTCGCATATTAAGAAAAAGCACATTTTTACTCTTGCCTCGATCAGCCAGACTTCCCCGAACTCCTTTTATATATTTTTTAATGGCTGACTCAGCACATTTTCCAAAAGGGACAATCCGTTCTTTGTTACCTTTACCCAGAACTCTAATAACACCTTCTTCAAAATAGACTTCCGACTTTTTCAAAGAAAGAAGTTCAGAAACTCGCAGTCCCGTAGAATAAAGAGTTTCGATGATGGCTCGATCACGAATTCCTTTGCTTTTGTCAGTATCGATTTGATTCAAAATCTCTTCGATTTCATCGATGTCTAAAACTTCAGGTAATTTTTTGGGCATTTTAGGAGCATCAAGAAATTCAGTCGGATTTTTTTCAATAATATCTTCCTGCAAGAGAAATTTATGAAAGCTTTTCAGTGCAGAAATATTGCGGGCAATTGTTCGTTTGGAGAGTCCGAGTTTGCCAAGAGCAGTTATAAATTTTTGAATATCTTTTAATTTCACTGAGTGCGGGTCAACTATCTTGCGGTCTTCGAGAAATTCACAATAACGAGTCAGGTCATTTTCATAAGCAGCAACAGTATTTGGCGATAGGCTTCTCTCGATTCGAATATAATCAATAAAATCTTTCAAATATTGTAGCATTATATAAGACTAAGCAAATAGATTTTTTTCAACGATATCGCACAATATATGTCCAATTGTAATATGTCCTTCCTGGATTCTTTGCACATTCTGAGAAGGTACTGTAATGACCAGATCAGCCAATCCAGCCAGTTTACCGCCATCTTTTCCAGTTAATCCCACAGTTTGAATATTATTTTGTTGGCAATGCTCTACTGCCTGGATAACATTTCCAGAATTACCACTCGTACTAATAGCTATTAATAGATCACCAGGTTTTGCTAATCCCTGAAGTTGGCGGACAAATATTTTTCCAAAATCATAGTCATTAGCCGAAGCCGTCAAAATAGAAGTATCGGTCGTTAGGGCAATGGCCGCAAGAGCATCGCGTTCAAAATTTAGACGAACAAGGAGTTCTGCAGCAATATGCTGACTATCGGCAGCACTGCCCCCATTGCCACACAGAAAAATTTTGCCGCCTTTTTGCAAAGATTCAGTCATCTTCCGGGCAGCCATAAAGATAGATTCCGAGCATTTCTCTTTGATTTTACGTTTGATTTCGGCACTGGATTGCAGCTGGGATTTAATGTTTTCGTATATTTCCTTTTCCGTCAGAATCAATCTCCTTTGTAGTGAATAGCGCTCACAAATTCTCTCATTAAACCAAGGTCATCGTTCTCGTCGAATATATTTCCAGTAACAATAAAATCAGAACCAGCTCGAACTCTTTCTGCAGCCTGTTCTGGTTTTCTGATACCGCCACCTGTGATAATAGGAATATCAATATAATTTTTTACAGTTTTGATCAATTCAACAGGAATTGGATAATCGGCTCCACTTCCGGCTTCCAGATAAATAAGTTTCATACCCATATATTGAGCAGCCAGAGCATGAGCTGCTGCTATTTCTGGCTTGTGAGGAGGCAGTGGTTTAGTGTTGCTCATATATTCAGCAGTAGTTGTACGGCCGCATTTAAAAAGCATATAGCCAGTGGATATGGGTTCCAGATCAACCTTTTTGATCGCTGGTGCAGCCAAAACATGATCACCAAAAAGATAAGCCGGGTTGCGTCCGCTTATCAATGAAATATAAAGAATAGCATCAGCAAAAGGGGAAACCTGTTTCACAGAACCGGGAAAAATAATGACCGGAACATCACTATCTTTTTTCACTTCTTTCAAAGTTTCATTGAAGCTAGCCCCCATCAGCAGACTACCGCCTACCAAAATACCGTCCACGCCAGCCTGGTTGACCTTTCTGACGAAAGTTTTTAGACTTTCATCAGCTCGAGTATCCGGGTCTATTAAAACAAAATAGCCGGCCCCTTTCTGGTCAATTGTATTTTCAAGATGCTGATAAATTTTATTATTCAAAACTCACCCAGAAAATTAACTAGTTTATTTATATCATCAGATGATCTTTTTTCAGTTACTGCTATGAGAAGATGGTTCTTCCACTCATTACGATACTTACCCAGGTCTATACCAGCCAAAATATTTTGGTCAACACCTTTATCAATGATCTTGGCCGGATCTACTGGAGTTTTTACTACAAATTCTTTGAAAAAGGGCTGATCATAAGCCATTTCATAACCATCCAATTCTGTGATTTTATCAGCCAGTTCATGGCTTTTTGTCAGGCTGAGACGGGCGACTTTTTCTAATCCATTTTTACCCATTAAGGCCATATAGATTGTGGCTGCTAGTGCGATCAAACCTTGATTTGTACAAATGTTAGAGGTGGCTTTTTCGCGCCGAATATGTTGTTCTCTGGTCTGTAAAACCATGACAAAGCCCTGTTTGCCATCTACATCTTCAGTCTCACCAATTATTCGTCCTGGCATCTTTCGAATATGTTTCTTCTTAGCAGTAAAGACTCCCAGATAAGGGCCACCAAAAGACTGATGAACACCAAGAGGCTGACCTTCAGCAACAGCAATATCGGCATCATATTCTCCAGGTGACTTTAAGATAGCATTGGAGAGAGGATCAGTGGAGATTATCAAAAAAGCTTTTTTATTGGATATTTTGTCTTTGACACCATTAAGGTCTTCAACAATTCCCAAAAAATTAGGAGATTGAACAGCAACAGCTGCTACATCTTTACTGACCTCAGACAGAGTCGAAAAATCGGTTCTACCGTTCTTTTCAGGTAAAAAATCGTATTCAATGGAACGGGAATCAAGATAGGTTTTGAGCACGTCCAGGGAGCGAGGATTGATCAATGGTGAAATCAGGACTTTATTTGATTTACGAACCTTGCCGACTCCCATTATTACAGCTTCAGCCAGAGCAGTAGAGCCATCGTACATAGAGGCATTAGCAACATCCATATCCAGCAAGCTGCACAACATGGATTGATATTCATAAATAGCCTGCAAAGTTCCCTGACTAACTTCCGCCTGATAGGGAGTATAGGCTGTATAGAATTCCGATCTCTGCGTCAAAAAATCTACAGTGGCAGGAATAAAATGGTCATAGGCTCCTGCACCTAAAAAGGATATATTTTCCAAAGTGTTTTTATTTTTGCGGGCCATTTTTGATAATTTTTGACTGGCTTCGATCTCAGATAAAGGCTCAGGTAATTCAATACCAGCCTTTTCAATGAATTTATCAGGAATGTTATCAATCAGATCCTCAAAACTATCCACACCCAATTCTTCCAGAATCTCCTGTTCACATTCCTTGGTATTTGGTACATAGTCCATAATTGCCTCATGGTCATGATAATTAATAAATGGGGATAGTCCTACTCAAGCATGTTTTCGTATTCTTCAGCTGTCAGCAAGTCGTCAAGCTCACTTTCATCGCTCATATCAATTTTTGCAATCCAGCCTTCGCCATAAGGATCCTGATTAATTTTTTCTGCTTCCTCTTCCAGAGATTCGTTGACTTCAACAACTTTACCAGAAACAGGAGTATAAATATCAGAAACTGTCTTAACAGCTTCAATAGTTCCAATTGCATCTCCCTGCGAGAATTCTTCTCCCTCTTCGGGAAGCTCAACAAAAACAATATCTCCTAGTTCTTCTTGGGCATGGTCAGATATGCCAATTGTGCCGGTATCGCCATCAACTTTTACCCATTCATGTTCTTTTGTATAATACAAACCTTCTTGAACACTCATCTTCAACCTCTCTTTTTATTTTTTTTATATTTGAATGTATCCATAAATCCAGTATGGAAATTCCCATCCTGGAATTTTGTATTTTTTATAATGGACTGATGCAGAGGAATAATTGTATGGATGCCTTCAATAACAATTTCATCCAGAGCACGTTCCATTCTTTTGATAGCCTCCTCCCGGGTTCTACCATGAGAGATTAATTTTCCCAGCAAAGAATCATAATTGGGTGGCATTACATAATCATCATAAATGTGGGTATCCATTCGAATACCCGGCCCACCAGGCATGTGAAAAGATTCAATCCTACCAGGACAGGGGCGAAAATTTTTATCAGGGTCTTCTGCATTTATTCGGCATTCGATAGAGTGGCCCTTTAGTTCAATATCTTCCAGTTCTGGAGGCAATTTTTCTCCATTTGCTACTTCAATCTGGCCTTTGACAATATCATATCCTGTAACCATTTCTGTAACTGGGTGTTCGACCTGGATCCGGGTATTCATTTCAATAAAATAAAAATTATTATCTTTGTCAAGGAGAAATTCCACAGTTCCCGGGCCAACATAATTAACTGCTTCAGCGGCCTCTACTGCTTTTTGCCCCATATGCTGACGTAGATCTTGATCGACAACAGGAGATGGTGATTCTTCAATCATTTTTTGATGCCGTCGTTGAATGGAGCAGTCTCTTTCGCCAAGATGGACAACATTGCCATGTTTATCGCCCATTATTTGAACTTCAATGTGTTTGGCTTCCAGGATCATTTTCTCGATATACATAGCCGGATTACCAAAGGCAGCTTCCGCCTCTGAGCGGGCAGCATCATAAGCATTCTGTAGTTCACCAGGGTTTTGTACAATTCGCATTCCCCGGCCACCGCCACCTGCACTGGCTTTTAATAAGAGGGGATAGCCAATTTCTTTGGCTGCTTCTTTCAAAGCTTCATAATTAGCAACAACGCCTTCACTACCCGGAATTACAGGAACATCTACCTCCTGCATCTTTTTTCGAGCCCGGGCTTTGTTTCCCATGGCATTGATTACTTCCGGGGCTGGACCTATGAATTCTATACCGTGTTCCAGGCACATTTCTGCAAATTCAGCATTTTCCGCAAAAAATCCATAGCCAGGATGAATGGCATCAGCATTGGTAACTTCGGCAGCGCTAATTATTTGTGATTTTTTAAGATAACTCCGATTACTAGCAGGCGGGCCAATGCAGACAGCCTCATCTGCGTATTTAACGTGCAATGATAATTCATCAGCCGTAGAATAGACTGCTACAGTTGAAATATCCAGTTCCTTGCACGCTCGTATAATCCTTAATGCTATTTCGCCTCGATTGGCAATTAATACTTTATTAATCAATTGTTTCTATACCATTTTTTTATTATTGTTTGTCAACAAGAAAAAGCGGTTGTTCATACTCAACCGGTTCGGCATTTTCCACCAGAATTTTCACAATTTTTCCAGAAAATTCTGCTTCAATTTCATTCATTACTTTCATTGCCTCTACAATACAGAGGGTGTCACCTGTATTAAAACTATCACCAGCTTGCACAAAGGAATCGGCATCAGGTGCAGGTGCTCGATAAAATGTTCCAACAATCGGGCTTTTAATCTCTACTCTATTGTCACTGGTTTCCTCTGTTTTTGAAGCCGCCTCTGATGATTCAACTGCCTGAGAGGCTGTCTGGGTTGCTTCTTTGACTATCTTTTTGTTGCCCGGAGTTCCAGAACCTTCAGCCATAATTGTACCTGAATTCTTCGATATTTTTACTTTAGTAAACCAGTTGGACAACTCTATATGGCCAATATCGTGGTTTTCTAAAAGCTCTATTAATTTGCGAATTTTTGCAATTTTCATCATGCTTCCCTTTCCTTTACGTATTAACCCTTTCCTTGTACTCGCCTGAACGGGTATCGATGCGTACAACATCACCTTCCTCAATAAACAAAGGTACTTTTACCTTGTATCCTGTTTCCAGAGTCACCCGTTTATCTCCACCTTGGGCAGTATTTCCCACAACACCAGGGGGGGCTTTTTCCACTTCTAGATCAACTTTTACCGGGAGTTTGATATCAACAGGAGTCATGCCATCAAATAGAATTTTGACCTCCTCGTTTTCCTTCAAAAACTGGCTGGTCTCCTGGCAAATGTCATCGGGTAAATTTATCTGTTCATAAGTATTTGTATCCATAAAAACATAGGTGTCACCCTGACTATATAGATATTGCATGCGGCGGGCTTCCAGGCGAACGTCCTCAAACTTATCATTAGGTCGAAAAGTCTCTTCAATAACATTACCTTCTGGAATGCTTTTCATTTTTGTTCTGACCTTAGCACCGCCTCTTCCCATTTTAAAATGTTGGAAGTCAATAACTTTATATAATTCCCCATTATATCTAATTACAAGTCCATTTCTGATATCTGAAGTTCCTGCCACCTTTTCTCCTTTTATATTTTAGGTATTAGTACTTAACAATAAGGTTTTTACATATCACATTTAGAATAATCTTTTCGAAGGAATTATTGTCTGGAACTATTACATCAGTGTATTTTGAAAATCTATTCACTCAATCCCATTAAGTTATCAAAAAAATACATCAAATAGTCATAAACAATACAGATTAACTATGGAGTTCAATTTAACTTCTTCTCTTTTTATAATCAATTAATTTCTAACCCGGTAGCTGGCCAGCCTCCTTTAGTTTATAAGCACCTGGCCAGTAAGTCATATTTACCCTCGATGCCAATAAAAATTCTTGAGTAAATAAAAATACTATAATATATTTAGTCCATGATTGTATTTGAATCTTTCCTGAGTTCGGGTTCGTTCATATTTTTATTATCTGTGGTTGCTTTATTTCTGTATGCAGAAATTCATTATAAGCCCCGGTTTTTAAGAGGCTTGCTATATCGCAAGCGCCCGGAAATAATCTTTGATGTTCCTCAGCGCATTCAAACCACAGAACTTCCTGTCGCTTTAATTATCAAAGACAGTCATAAATTCCCTGTTTATATCAAAAATGTTAAAATTGAAATATTACAAAGTTCTCAAATTCTGAATACTTTCACGTATAAAGAAAACCAGAGTGTAGTTTCTCTCTTTTTTTCCAAATTATATACGCTCGATGTAAAATCTTATACCGGTTCATATCTGGAAATAAAATGCACGCTAGATTACAGAATTAAAAGCAAAAATCGATCAGTAGTTAACAATAATTACCCCTTTTTAAAGCCCAAAAACATGTCTGTGTATATTGATCCTGATAAACGTCCTTTGGAATCTGAGTGGAAATGGGGCGATGTTCATTGTCATAGCCATTATACAGAAGATCAGGTAGAGTTCGGTTTGCCGCTCAAATTATTCCCTGAGTTAGGTAAGGCCACGGGTATGTCCTTTGCTGCTATTACAGACCATTCCTATGATCTTGACGATGGTCATGATTCCTGGACTGGAGTTGATCCGGATCTGGCCAAATGGCATAATATGCAGAAAGAGGTTTCCGAACTTAATTCTAAATCTTCAAATTTTACCCTCCTACCTGGCGAAGAGGTCTCCACTGACAATGGCAAAGGTAAAACAGTTCATATGGTTGTCATTAACCCCGACAAATTTTACCCAGGATGTGGCGATAGTTTTGAGAAAGGTGTTTTCCAAAAGTCAAAATTGCGGGTTGATCAAATTCTGAGCGATCTGAATGGTAAAGCCATCGCTTTTGCCGCTCATCCTTTTGAGAAACCATCGCTAGTTCAAAATATTTTTCTTAACCGTGACGTCTGGAATACTGAAGATAGCCATAGCAAGCTAGCCGGGTTTCAAATTGTAAACGGTAAAAGAATGGAAGCTTTTCGAATTGGAAAAAAGGAGTGGGTCAAAAAATTATTACAAAAGCAACGTAAGTACATATACGCTGGCAATGACTCCCATGGTTTTCTGAATAGATTCATTAGTATTCACGCTCCTCTTATATCGCTCAACAATTCTGAGGGACACATTTTTAGTGAAATGCTTACTGCTGTCAGGGACGTAGATCAAAATGTAGAAAGCATTACTCAGGGGTTAAAGCAAAACCCTGTCATTATATCAAGTGGGCCATTTTTGAATATTTCTATCAAAAATTCTGAGGCCAAAGATAACAACCAGCCCCGATTATTCGCAAGACCAAATGAAATTGCCCATATTGGCGAAACTCTAGAAGGCAAACCTGATACTCTGAAAATTACAGCAAAATCAACGAATTTCTTTGGTAAAATCGACCAGATTAAAAGTTATATATCGAATTACGAGGGCAACCAAGAGGTTTTGATCAATACCTATAATACAAATAGCCTGCACTTTGAAAAAGAACTTTCCCTGACCAATCTACCCTGGCAGGGTTACATTCGCTCGGAACTCACTACCAGAAAAGGCAATTTCGCGCTCACTAATCCGGTTTGGTTTGAGGAGCAGAAAAGTTAAATAGAATGGAAAAGCCTCTGAACGCCTGAATAATTGAACGAACGGCAAAAATATCACTAAATTCTTAATATTTAAACCCTGTTTAACGGGTTTTTAAACACACTTTAAAAAAATTAATTTCACAGATTTTCAAGCATTTTTTTTAGGGCAGTAATATTATCCTCGCTGAGAAACTCCTGTAGATCATGCAGATCTTTTTCATTGCTAATTGTAGTTTTTAGTTTCAAAGTTTTAGTTTCAAAAGTAGGATCAGGCTGAACTGTAATATTTCCTGATTGTCTGATTCTCTTGAGATAATTGTTAATTTTTTTGCGGTGTTTAGTTATGACAGGAAATCTTTTTTCTTTTAATATCTTTCTGATTTCCTTAATTGCAGTTCTTGGTTTTTTATCTTTGAGCAATCTATCAAAGCTTAGGTCTTTAGCAATTTTATCTATATCAGATTTCTGCCGTTTAGCAATTTCGTATAAATTCTGCTCGATTTCTAAAAATTCACTTAATGTTGGCTGAGCTAATTCCAGCAATTTTTCAAATATCTCTTCACTTCTTCCTGCGAAGCGCTGCCAGATTTTTAGGGAACCCGTTTTAGGGATGAGAAACTCGGCAATATGCTCAGGAACTTCTATTAATTTTTCATATTTATCGACAATCTGAAAGCCTCTATTGACTCCCATGCTGTCAGCAATTTTTGTTGCTATAATCCGTTTATCAATATTCCTGCCCTTTAGTAACTTTATAATGTGTGCAATTTCAATAGGATAAAATTCTCTTATTGAGCGCTGATAATTAATGATAGTTATCCATTTATCAACGAAATTTTTTTCATCTATAATATAAGCCGGTGCAGTTTCAAAGCTGCTGTGTCTAAATTGTTTTATTTTGCCAAAGCCGTGTAATAAAACCCACTTCCCATCAACTCTTTCCACAATAATAGGATAGGGCGTCAATAATTGATCATCAGATTGACCGGAGGGATAGAAGACATCCAGGTCACTGGCCACCTGATCATCACATCTGGATAGTTTCACCTTTTTGAATTCCATAATACTCTTCCAGGGTGTTCATATATTGATGGAGTTTATCACGATAGATATTGGGAAGGTCAGGTCGTTTTCTGCGGCCCTGCTCCAGAACCTTTAGTTTTTTTACTATTTCCTGTAAGACCATTTTTTCCTGCTCCGGATCCAGTTCTTTGGTCAAAATTTTTTCTAGAGCCTTGACCCGAAACCTATCCAGCCCCCAATACTTTTTGGACAATTGATCAAGATGACCGCCAACTTTAACTATCAGTTTTTCTTCAAGGAGTCCAACTGGATACTTGCGAGCAACTCTCAGCCACATATCATAATCTTCACAAGCAGGCAGACTTTCATCAAAATAGCCAATATCCTGTATGACCTTCTTATCAATCACCACGGCAGAAGGGGTCACTACACAGAGTGGCAAACAGTATTTAAAAATCCAGCCATTGTATTTCTGATGGCGATCACCTTTCATAACCCAGTTGCCATCGCGATACCATTTTTCACCAGTTTGCGATACCAGATAGTCTTTCTCTACCATGAATTTGAGTTGTTTTTCAAGTTTATCCTCCAGCCAATAGTCATCGGAATCTAAAAATGCAAGCCATTCTCCTTTGGCCTTTTTTATGCCTACATTGCGGGCTGCTGAAACTCCACTATGCAACATTGAGAAATGTCTTATTTCGGAATCATATTTTTTTAATATTTCAGCGGTGTTGTCAGTGGAACCATCGTCAATGACAATGATTTCAGTATTCTGGTAAGTTTGAGCTAGAACAGATCGAATTGCACGTTCTAGCATTTCCGACCGATTATAGGTAGGGATTATAACGGATACTTTTCGTTTTAATTTCATATTTTAACTAGTGCTTTATTTAATGATTTTTTAACAATTTTCATTAGACTTTCAGTATTCTGAACAATAGTTTTATGATCAAGATTTTCACAATCATCAGAGATAATTTTTAGCGAAATAATATCGCCCCCTTTTTTCTGCGCTGCTTCAGCCCAGGGATAGGCCTCCATATCAACTGCTCCGGCTTTAGGGAATTGTTCCAGAATTGAGTCTTTTTTCTTTCTACCATCGATGACCTGCCTTGTTGTTACCAGAGGCTGGATAGATTTAACCTCAGGCCACTCATAATTATTAAATAGATTCCGAGAAGGTGTAACTGCGCTTTCTTTGTTATGTCCTTCCCAATAAAACACCGAAGGCAGAATTAGTTGGCCTTTTTGGATATCAGGTGCTAGTCCTCCAGCCAACCCTACATTAATAATAGCATGGTAACCCTTTAAATTGACACCTTTCAAGCTGGAGCGGGATTTTTCAAAACCGATACCAGTTATCAAGAAATCCAATGCAACATTATTAGCAGGTAAATCCTGCAAAACTTTAATCTCTTTACCTGTAGCAGCGGTTATTAGGATTTTTTTCAACATTAATCCAGACCATATTTTTTAACGTAAAGATTTTTGTCAATAAGACTTTTGTAAGAGAAAAATACGACCCCTTTATAATCGTCCTGAATACACAGATTGAATTGTCTATCAGTGATAACCGGATTTTGGTTGTAAGTACCGATGCCCATCCAAACTTTATGTTCAATTTGTCTTTTTTTAATGTGTTCAACGATTCGGCCGAACTCCTTGTTATCGCTTGTATAATTCATAGCTACAACGAAATCGATGAGATTTTTACTCAGCCATTCTTCCCAATCCTGGTAAAATTTTCCCCGAGCTTCAACTGGGTCAGGTTTAACTGCAGCGCTGATTTTGATATCAGGGTAGGCTTTGATGATTTTTGCTACACTTCCAACCAGGCTATCAATTTGACTACATCGGAAATCGTTCCACTTCTGCTTTGTTTCATTTATATTAGTGAATTCTTCCAGCAGTTCAGAATTATCAATATAGAGAGGATCAATTCCTGTCATGGCTCTAAATTTTTCTCGGACAAAGGGGTGATACCCATAATTTGGTGAAGGAAAGCGAATATAATCAAGATGGATTCCATCAATTGGATAATTATCAATCAGTTCTTGTACAATTTTCTGGTAGAGATCGCGCACTTGGATGGCAGCTGGTGAAAGAAAACGGCCTTCAATGCCTTTATTTTTCAGCGTATTTTGGCGTTCAGAGAGAATGCTTTTATTTAAATTATCAAAAGTAAACGAGTCCTGGAGTTTGTTGACCGGATGATTGCTTTCAAAGGGTTTACGGTGTTTTGACCAGACCAGCATTGTATTGATCCAGGCATGTACTTTAATATTTTCTCGAGAGGCTTTCTCACAAAAATAAGCCAAAGGATCATACTTTATATTTTTAATTCGTGGTGATTTTGGTAAGATACTGGTGTTATAATAAGCCCGGCCGCGACCAATTACCTGGACAAAAATATCAGTAATACCATTATCTCTGGCAAAATCTATAACCCTATCGATATTCTGCTGAGATTTTAGCTGATATCTGACTACCCACATACCGGCATTTTGATAGCCGCCATAAGCATAATTAGTCATTATTTGTACACAAAATAAAAGGACAGCTGTTGTAACTGCCCTTTGAAATGTTTTACTCATATCCAAATTTTTCACCAGCTCTGGTATTAAGCTTCTTCTTCCTCCGGATATTCATAATCTACAAACTCTATAAATGATAAAGGTGCAGAATCATTTTCACGATAGCCCAATTTGATTATGCGGGTGTAGCCGCCATTTCTATCTTTATATTGGGGAGCAATGTGATCAAAAAGGATCTGGATCAATTTCCGATCCCCGATTTTTTTATAAGCCTGACGCCGAGCATGTACTGTATCTTTTCTTCCAAGAGTTATCAGTTTCTCGATATAAGGCCGCAAGGCTTTGGCTTTGGGGTGAGTTGTTTTGATCTTACCATTCTTGATCAATTCTTTGGATAGATTCCGTAAAAGAGCCTTTCGGTGGCTGACTGAGCGTCCTAGTTTTGCTCCTTTTTTTCTATGTCGCATTGTTCAAATCCTCTCTATTGTTCATCTTCTGAAATATATTCATTAATGTCCATGCCGAACTCAAGTTCTAGTTCGTTTAACTTATCCTGTAATTCCTGCAGTGATTTCCGCCCGAAATTTTTGAATTCTAGCATTTCATTTTCAGTTCTCTGTACCAGATCACCAATAGTTTTGATTTCATTAGCGCTGAGACAATTATGAGCTCGAACAGAAAGTTCCATTTCATCGACATTTTTCTTGAGCAGCTTGCGTTTCTTACGTTTCTCTTCACTTTCATCACGCCGCTTGTAATCTACCGGTTGTGATTGAATTGTAGAGAATATTGAGAAATATTTCTGCAACAGTTGAGAAGCATAATCCATAGCATCTTCCGGGGAAACACTTCCATCAGTTTCGATAAAGAGTGTCAATCGCTCCAGTTCTTCTCCCCTTTTAGTTCCTGGCAGATTATCAACATTGAAAGTTACTCTTTCAATAGGTGAAAAGATAGAATCGATAAAGATAGTTCCAATGGGGTAATCAAGAGTTTCGTTTTCTTCTGACTTATTCCAGGATGTGCCGTTTGCGGCTGTCAATTCAAGTTCAAAATCCGCTTTTTCGTTCATATTACAAATAATATGCTCTGGATTCATCACTGTAATATCATTAGATTCCTTATCTATATCTTCAGCAGTGATCTCTCCTTCACCTTTGGCTTTAATAGCCAGGCTGGTTGACTCTGTATCTTTGAGCTGGATTTTGGTTTCCTTGAGGTTCAAAATGATTTCAGAAACATCTTCTCTAACTCCCGGTATTGTTGAAAATTCGTGCAAAACCCCATCAACTCTCAATGAAGTAATAGCAGCGCCAGGTACGGAAGTTAACAACATTCTGCGCATTGCATTTCCCAGAGTGGTAGCATAACCTCTCTTGAGGGGTTGCACAATGAATTTACCTTCCTTTTCATTTGAATAATCTTTAGCTACTCTTGCAATAATTTTTTCCGTAGCTTCCATTAAAATCCCTCTTAATTATTTAGAATAAAGTTCTACAACTAATTGTTCATTGACATCCAGATCCATTTGCTCACGCTCAGGTACCTGGACAAAAACACCTTCCATTTTGCCTTTATTCAAGATTAGCCAAGGAAGACTATGTTCTCCACGGATTCTTTGCATTGCTTCATGGATAGTCTTCATCTTCCTGCTGCTTTCTTTCACCTTGATCTCATCGCCAGGTTCTACAAGATAGGAAGGTATATCTACTTTTCTTCCATTTACTAAAAAATGACCGTGATTGACTAATTGACGAGCCTGTCTTCTTGAAACTGCAAAACCGAGTCGAAAAACAACGTTATCTAATCTGCGTTCAAGAATCTTCATCAAATTATCACCGGTTATGCCTTTTTGATGATCTGCCATTTCAAAATAATTCCGAAACTGTTTCTCCAGCAGACTAAAAATGGATTTAATCTTTTGTTTTTCTCTTAACTGATTGGCATAATTCGATCTTCTCTGCCGGCTCTGACCATGCTGACCCGGTCTATATT
>DATGCI010000114.1:0-3554 GCA_035312185.1 bacterium | reverse complement strand
TTCCTGGGCCTTAAGACTAACTTCAGCATTAATCAAATTTCCCTGTTGTCCCGGGCCATTTTTATCCTGATTGTAATTAGTCGCCCAGCCAATTTCTCCTATAACTATTTGTTTGCCGGGATGCATTTTTTCAACAGATTTATGAAAAGTATGATCAGTCCAATCAATAGCAGATTCCAGGGGTTTTCCATTCCATAGAGGATAAATATGAGCCACAATAAAATCAATTTCTGCGGCAATTGATTTGCTTTCTACTTTGTTCCAAAAATTGTAATCATCAGCAGTACTTACAGGAACATTTGTATTATTGCGGACTGTACGAATGTATTTGATCAAATTTTCCGCTGCCATTCGGTGGTAAGACCAGAAAACCTGAGTTTCATTGCCAACGCTGACTGCAGCAACCAGACCATCATATCGATTGGCCATCTTGATAGCATTTTCAACCTGCTGTTGATTCAAAGCTTTTCTTTGGGGTTGATCAACTTCATTTTCAAGCCAGACTCCCAGCAAAACTTTGATCGGAAGATCGTGTTTGTCAATAACCTGCAAAATTCGCTGACTATCAGCATCGGAGCCATAAACTCTGATCAATTTCCAGTGCTCTTTAATAATATTTAGATCTTCAAAAATTTGTTTCTTGCTAGGCCCATTTGCATTGGGTGCCTGTCCATGCCGATAGGGGCCATAAGAAATAGCTCGAGGTTCATCACCAGCTTTAAATTTTCTTGGATGAAAAGGCTTTTGCCTTAATATTTTTGAGTCTATTGAATCAACTTGATTAATTTGTCCATTTGATTGGGACTTTTTGTAATTGTTTGAATTTCTAGTATTTGATTGAATATTAAGTGATTCTGAAAATTGATTATATATATGAGTGTAAATATTATTCATACTGTAACTCTATAGATTATCGTTTGAACCATATTTTGGATTTCCATCTTTGTCCCAGAGCCCCCAAAAAGCGCCTACATCACCTTCAGCGTCAATCTTCCATTCTTCATCAAAACTGGAAAAATAAAAAATATCCACATCTTCTTCACCAGCCCAGGTATAAGCGTTAATGAAATATTTCAATGCATTTTCATAGGAAGGCACAGCACCCCGATCAGGAGTACCTAAATTTGGCCACCCGGTCTCACTAATGATGACCTCTTTGCCTTTGCCAACTCGCTTAGCAAGATGATACATTTCTTTCATATATAAAAACGAATGCTCAAGAGAATAACCTTCCCAGAAAGGATAACAATTAGCAAAAATAATATCGCATATTTCAGTAACTCTGGGGTATTGCTCAAAAATATAATAAGCATCTACATATCCAACCGAAATATCGGGAACTGCTTTCTTGACTCTTTCAATATATTCGATAGTCTTTTCTTCTGACAAATCACCTCGCAGTAGAACCTCATTACCAACGCCTATCATATCAGCATGTCCGTCCTGAGCAACTTTGATAAGATTTCCGATTTCCTTTTCATTTTTATCTTCCTCTTCTCCAAGCCAGGCTCCAACTAAAGTATCAATACCCTTTTCATGGGCAATTCGAGGTATATACTGATTACCATCAGTACAGGAAAAGGTGCGAACTGCTTCAACATAAGGTTGAATGATTTCCATCCGTTCATAGATTTGTTCTTCACTTATTATCGAGCCAGGTTTTTGAAAATTCTTATAAGGACTAAAAGCCAGCCCATAAATTTTATTATTTAGAATTTTACTAAAGGCTTTTTCCAGTTCTTCAGTTGACATCTTTGAAAAGTCGATTCCAACTAGACCCTTGTATCTTTTTCTTGGACCGCCCATATAAATCCTTTCTTATCTTTATATTTTGAATTTAGAATTATTTAATAGATAAGTTTATGAAAAATTTACTATTATAATTTATTGTGATGAAGTGGAAAGACTTTATTTTTGCATTAGAGCCTGAATCACTTCACCATTTAGAGAACACCTTTCAATTCTAGCATTTTTTGCTACTTGCATCATTGTGTCAAAAGCAAAACTGGTATCAGGTTTTTCACCGCCCTCTTCCCAGTAGTCCTGCAGCTGGTCATAGCCATCGGGAGCATTGATAGAATAGGCTCCACTACCGGATTCCATTTTTTTCCAGGTCCACCAAGCCCAGCCGATATTATGATCTTCCAAAAGTTTAACTGCCTCACGATACCACTGATTACTATTTTCACCTGATTCACCCATCCAAAGGGGGACATTGTATTTCGCGCGCATATCCAAATAAGTTTGCATTGTCTCAGTTGTATTGTCACACCAGTAACGATGAAAACTGAGGACGATATTGTCATCATCAAAAGGCCATAGTCCAGTGTGATCATTGGCGAACCAATTTCCCTCGATAAAAATAATATGATTTTGATCTACTTCTCTTATTGCTTTTACAAGTTGATCATATAATTGTTTAAGTTCAATGTTATTTTTACCAAGATGCCAGTTAGGTTCATTGATCAAATCATATCCGCCAATCCAGTGCTCATCTGAATATCTTTCCGCAAGTTTACGCCAGAGTGCAATTGTTTTCTGTTTGTTCTGAGGACTCTCCCACAGTGATGGAAGAGTTTTGTCATAATCTGAAATATTAGCATCATAACCTTGGCCTCCAGGAGCAGCATGAAGATCCAGAATTAAATAAACCTGATTATCTTCACACCAATTAAGCATCTCATCTACCATTTCAAAACCTCTATCAAACCAGGTATTTTCTCCTTGAACAGGCTCTTCCTGAATTGGTAAAGTAAATAGATTATAGTGGAGAGGCAATCTTATCGAATTGAAACCCATAGCCGCTAGATTGGCAACATCGGATTCCTGACAATAATTGTCTAACCAGGCCTGATGATAGATCTCCAGCTTTTCTTCACCGATCAATTCTTCTACATCGGCAAAAATTGAATGTTGCCCGGCAGTTGCACTTTGTCCTACTAACATCATATAGGGTTCCTGCACCATCCAGCCGCCGAATCCCATTCCTTTAAGGATAATTTCACTACCATCGCCTTCAACAATCATCTGGCCATCTGTATAAAGAAAGCCCGGACTTTTATCATCATTGTTTGTGACTGGGTTTGAACAATTCAAATAGATAATACTGATAAATATAACTGAAATAATTGAGATAGTTTTTTGGTGAAAAATTGTAATATATAGATTTCTCATAACTTTAGTATAATTAGTGATGTTTTTCTCGCTTTCTTCTAAATAATTGATTATTGTTATAAGTTAATTTATGCTGTTTTAGGATTTTCTCCTGGCTAGATCCGCTTCAATCTTTTCCATAGTTTGGTCATCCAATTTATAGAAGGAAGCCACGATTCCCGCCAGAATTGTAGTGGCAGCAGGAATATAGCTCATCATCAAACGGATTCCCACAAGAGTTTCCTGAGCTTGAGCAACGTTGGGTTGAAAATTAAACAGTGATAATAACCATCCAATCAAGCCACCACCGAGAGCCATGCCAAATTTTTGAGAAAATGTGGAAGCTGAAAAAATTAAACCTGTTGATCTTCTGTTGTTTTTCCATTCTGAATAGTCGGCCA
>DATGCI010000113.1:0-7328 GCA_035312185.1 bacterium | reverse complement strand
CAAAATACCTTCAAACGTGACCCTTTAAAAATTATCCTGGCCTCTTTTAGTTTTCTATTCGCTTATATTGTAAAGATGCTGACTGTGGCACCCACTGTCTCTTTCTGGGATTGTGGCGAATATATTGCTGTCTCCCACATTCTGGGAGTGCCCCATCCGCCGGGAACACCGCTATATTTATTAATCGGCAGGATTTTTTCGATTTTACCACTCGGCGAAAATATTGGTTACAGAGTAAATTTAATTTCACCGATTGTGGCCTCTCTGGCTATTCTTTTTCTCTATTTGATAATTGTCAAATTTCTCAAGCGCTATGTTGACATGACCAAGGATATTAATCGGCTGTCGGTATATTTCGGTGCTTTTGTTGGCGCAATGACTTTTGCTTTTACTGATAGTCATTGGTTCAATTCAGTGGAAGCTGAAGTCTATGCTTTTTCTACTTTTTTAACCTCCCTTGTAATGTGGTTAACTCTGCGATGGGAGGAAAAAGCAGGACAAGCGGGCCATGAAAGATATCTATTATTCATTGCTTATATTATTGGTCTATCGATCGGAATCCATCTTTTGAGTTTGCTGATCATCTTTGTGATTGCAGTGATAATGTATTTTAAATATTATGAAGTTTCTTCCTTGTGGTGGATGGTCGGCGACATTGTCATTGGTGTTGCTATATCAGGTATTTTGTTTTATGTTGTCTATTCCTCGGTACCCAATCCTGATGAACATATGCTGATAATAGGTGCTGTTACGCTTGGTCTTTTTATGGGCGGCTATTTTCTGCTCAATAAATATTCCAGCAAGGATCGTTATAAAGAACATTCAACCAATGTTATAATGGCCTTTATCGCTAGTTTGGGTTTTCTGATCATTAATTCTGGAATAATCCGGGGAATTCCCAAAATTATTCACTGGGGCGGACTGACTGCTCTTATAGCCGTTTTAATACTTGCTGTTTTTGCCACAGTCTGGGCAGTTAAATCAAAGAAAAATATCCTTGCTGTAGTTCTGATGAGCTTATTGCTGGTAACGGTCGGCTATTCTACTTTTACAATGATAATTATTCGAAGCAATCAGGATCCGGCCATTGATGAAAATGATCCTGACACTATTGAAAGAGCGATTTCCTATCTGGAGCGTGAACAATATGGACGCCGCTCCTTCACTGATATATTTGATCGAAATAATCCGCAAAATTTACAATCACCGGAAGCCCGCAAAAAATATCAAAACAGAGGTGATCTCTACTTTCTCTGGGATTATCAGATCAAGAAAATGTATATTCGCTATTTTCTCTGGCAGTTTGCTGGAAAGGATGGCGGTGATGTCAATCCTTTTGAATTCTTGCTACCTTTACCTCTCTTGATTGGATTGTATGGTGCTTTTAGCCATTTTGAAAGAGACAAAAAACACGCTCTGGCTGTTCTGGCTTTATTTCTGTTTACTGGTTTCATGATTCTGCTATATTTAAACCAAAAAGATCCTCAGCCTCGTGAGCGTGACTATTCCTACACCGGCTCTTTCTTTGCCTTCTCGATCTGGATCGGAGTCGGGGCCTCGGAATTGATTCGAAAAGTCAAAAATTTGAAAATGGCAAAATTCAAAAAACCGCTTACCTGGACGGTGATTGCTTTGCTGATTATTTTTCTTCCCCTCAATTTACTCAGAGCCAATTACCATACTCATGACCGCAGTGGTAATTATGTAGCCTGGGACTATGCATATAATATTTTGAATACATGTGAAGAAGGCGGAATTATTTTCACAAATGGTGATAATGATACCTTTCCGCTCTGGTATTTACAACAGGTTGAAGAGGTGCGCAAAGACGTTAAGGTTGTTAATCTCAGCCTACTCAACACGCACTGGTACATCAAGCAGCTTCGAACAATTGAACCTAAAATTAAAGTTGGTCTTAGTGACCAGCAGATAGAAAATCGGCTCCATCCACAGCGCTGGGAAGCCCGTACAGTAAAGGCCAGCACTCCTGATTCGTTACCACCGATGAAATGGAAAATGGAACCCACTATTCAGGGACAGGGTATTCGTGTTCAGGATCTGATGATCTGGCAGATTATCCAGGCTAATAACTGGGAACTACCAATCTACTTTGCAGTTACTGTTTCTCATGATAACCTGATTGGACTGCGAAAAGCCGGCTACTTGCAAATGGAAGGTCTGGCTTATAAGCTTTATCCTTACAAAGTTGACCGTCTCAATGAAGAGAAAATGAAAGAAAATATCCTGGAGGTCTATCAGTACAGAAATCTTAACAATTCGGATGTTTACTTTAATAATGATGCTCGTAAACTGGTGGGGAATTACCGCTCTAGTTTCTTTCAACTGGCTGCCAAAGGTATGCGCAATCAGAATTACAAAGAAGTAGTTACACTTCTCGATGCTATGGAAACAAGAATGCCAGAAGAGATTTTCCCCATGCGCAATGAAGATCTATCTATCCAGTTCAGCCTGCTATATCATCGGGCTCTGGAAGGTCTTTCCGAACAAACCGGTCAGCCTTATGATAGCCTGATGCAGAAATATGAAGGCCCGCAGAATGTCCGTGAAAAAATAGATTCCTATATGGATCAAGGTAATGCTTCTCTGGACAAAAAACTTAAATATGCTCAGAATCTTTTGTATGGAATCGAGGATTATAAACGGGCAATTGAAATACTGGAAGAACTTTCAGCCAAAAACAAAGACAATCCCCAGGTTCTGGGATTACTGGTTATGGCTTACGAGAAAAATCAGCAATATGGTAAAGCAGTTGATATCCTGGAAGATTGGGTATCCAAAAATCCGGGCGACAAGACTGCTCAACGTATGTTGAATAATCTCAAAACCCGCCGAGACCAAATAACTGCTGATTCAACTTCTTAAAGGAGGAGCAGCAGTTGCCAATATCCCGGGAAGCTGAAATAACTGCAATTATTCCCCATTATAACGGGGTTGAAATTTTACAGGATTGCCTTCAGTCGCTTGAAGATAATTCAATAATTCCACTCAAAGTTATTCTGGTTGATAATGGCTCTACAGACTCTAGCGTTGCAATGGCCGAGAGTAAATTTACTGATGTTGAAATTCTCAAAATGGGCGAAAATCTGGGTTTTGCCGGTGGCTGTAACGCAGGAATTAGAGCAGCAGATACACCTTATGTTCTAATTTTAAATAATGATACGCTTCATAAAAAAGGCTGGCTTGAACATCTTCTCAATCGAATAAAATCATCGGATAATATTGCGGCAGTTCAGCCGCGCCTTTTATCCCACCAAAATCATGGAAAATTTGATTACTCCGGAGCTGCCGGAGGTGAGATGGATATTTTTGGTTACCCCTTTGCCCGCGGGCGATTTTTTGAACACATCGAAGTTGATGATGATCAGTATAATAAGCCTGAGGAAATATTTTGGGCTTCGGGGACAGCTTTTTTAGCCCGTCGTAATATTTTGCTGGAAGCCGGCCTATTTGACGAAGATTATTTCGCTCATATGGAAGAAATTGATCTTGACTGGCGTTTACATTTAATGGGCTATGAAATCATGTATGAACCACAATCTATAATTTGGCACCGCTCCGGATATACACTGGGTGCTGAGACATTTTTGAAAAAATACCTTAATCACCGAAACAGCCTGGTTACTTTGTTAAGTAATTTCAAACTTTTTACAACTGCCTATCTTTCACCAATGCGCCTTGTTCTGGATTGGCTGAGCATTTTTACTTCTCTTCTTAAAGGTGATTACAAGCGGTCACTTGCAGTGCTGAAAGCTCATGGCTGGATTTTACTCCATCCTTTCAAAATTTACAAAAAGAGAAAAAAGGTCAGCGATCTTAGAAAAATTGGTGATTTTGATGTGATGAAAAAAATGTACATTGGCTCAATTGCTCTAATGTTTTATTTGTTCAAAAAGAAGACCTATTCCGATTTATAGGTGAAATGGGTGACCCATTTATGGAATTTCCAATCATGGATCGATATTATAAATACAGCCATTATTTAAAGAATAAATTCGGTGAAAAAGTTTACAAAGTTTCCCTTGATGCTGGATTTACCTGTCCCACCCGTGATGGTACGATCAGCACAGGTGGCTGCATCTACTGCAACAACACCAGTTTTAGCCCTTCTGATCGGCAAATTGATAGTCTTGATGATCAAATAACTAAGGGCATCCACAGATTAAAAAAACGCAATGTCAACAAATATCTGGTCTATTTTCAAAGTTATACCAATACCTACGCACCTGTAGAAAAGCTAGAATCCCTTTACAAAAAAGCTCTGCAGTATCAAGGAGTCGTTGGAATCTGTATCGGTACCCGCCCGGATTGCATTGACAACCGAACCTTATCCCTTCTGGATGAGATTAATCAGGATAAATATGTTTCTCTGGAAATCGGGATTGAATCGGTCTATGACAAAACTCTGGAATGGGTTAATCGTGGCCATGATTTTCAGACAACCCGCAAAACAATTCAGGCCATTAAGAAAAAAAATATTCATGTCAGCGGTCATTATATACTTGGCTTCCCAACTGAAACTCGTGAGGAAATGATGGAGTCAGTTGACTACCTCAATCGCCTTGAAATTGACGCTGTTAAACTTCATCATTTGCATATTGTCAAAAATACAAAATTAGCCGAAATATATGAACAAGAGCCTTTTGAATTGTTCACCGATCAGGAATGGATTGATTTTATCGTGGAATATCTGGAGCGTCTGCGCGGTGATATTGTCATTCAGCGCCTGATGGGAGATGCTCGGGGCGATACTTTGATTGCTCCTGATTGGGAAATGAACAAATTTCAGATTCTGGCGGCTATTAAAGAAAAATTGAAACAGCGCGATTCTTATCAGGGCGCCAGGTTTGAGAACAATTAAACCGGAGAAAAATTATGCTGAAAGCCGGCCAATATGAAGTATATATACTGGAAACAGGACGCTTTGCCCTCGATGCCGGAGTGGTTTTTGGATTAATTCCAAAAGCATTGTGGAGCAAAAAAATTGAAACTGATAGCAAAAATAGAATGGAAATGGCTTTGCGCTCGATTTTGATCAAGAGCGATGACCGCAAAATTCTTGTAGAAACTGGGGCTGGAAATCTTCTGGGCGATAAAATGCGCCAGATTTACAAAGTTGACTATACTAACTATAGCCTGGAAAAAGCACTGCAAAATATTGGACTTGATTTCGAAGATATTACCGATGTGATCAATACTCATTTGCATTTTGACCATTGTGGGGGAAATGTGATTCGGGAAAATGGTCAAATTCAGCCGGCTTTTCCCAATGCCACTTATTATGTACAAAAAGATCATTATAATTGGGTTCAGTCACCTTCTATACTTGATAGAAATAGCTTCCTTCCGCTTAATTACAAGAGCCTCTATGACGATGGCCTTTTAAAATTAATCGATGGACCCGAGGAAATTTTTCCCGGGATTGAATCGCTTATTTCTAATGGTCACACTCCGGGGCAACAACACGTATTGATAAATGATGATCAACAACCTGTTTTCTTTTGTGCCGATCTTTTTCCTCTCCATTATAATGTTAAAACCACCTGGATTAGCAGCCTTGAGCTTTTTCCTGTTGATTTTGTCAAAGAAAAAAAAGAAATTGTTCAGAAAGCCTGGGAAGGCAACTGGAGAGTTATTTACCCGCATGATCCGAAAGTAAAGATTTCCAGAATAAAAAAGTTGGGCGCAAAATATAAGGCATTTGAACCTAATCTGGACTCTCCTTTTAATTGAAAATTAACTACTTGGATTAATATTGTGGATTCCTCTATTTTGGGGTAAAATGAATTTCATGGGAGGTCTATAATAGAGATGGATTCCAAAGACAATAAGATGGGTTCTCCATCAAAGGAAAATAATATGGCCAAAATATTGATTGCAGATGATGAAGTTGATATAGCCCAAATGATCTCTGAGATGCTTGTTATGAAAGGTGATTATGAGGTTGACCAGGTTTCCGATGGTAATGCAGCCATTGAAAAGGGCACAACTCAGGACTATGATCTTTTTCTACTCGATGTAAATATGCCCAAAGCTAATGGCTACGAAGTTTGTGAAACCTTAAAAAGTCATGAGAACAGTTCCGATGTTCCTGTAATATTTTTGACCGGCCTGAAAGATAATGACAGTAAGATTAAAGGACTAGAAGCCGGTGCCAATGATTTTCTGACAAAACCTGTAAATATAAATGAGCTTCATCTGCGCGTAAATAATATGCTCAAATTGCGTGAATATTCCAAAATGCTGAAAAATTACAATAAGGAATTGAAAAGTGAGGTTCAGAGAAAAACCAGAGAGCTTCGCTCTACAATGGAGGATCTGGAAGATGCCAATGATAAGATTAAATCTGTCTATATTAACACAATTTATCGTCTTTCATTGGCAGCAGAGTATAAAGATCCAGAAACTGGAAAACACCTGGTCAGAATGAGCAGTCTGGCGGCCTATCTGACCAAACAGCTAGGATTGTCAGAAAAAATGCAGGAGCGAATATATTTTACTAGCCCTATGCATGACATCGGAAAAATTTCTGTTCCTGACAAAATTTTGACAAAGCCGGATAAATTAACCAAAGAAGAGTTCGAAATTGTAAAAAAGCATACTTCTCAGGGATACAAAATATTAAAAGACTCAGACTCGGAAATGTTAAGAATGGCTGCTGAAATCGCTTTGACTCATCATGAAAATTACGACGGAACAGGCTACCCTGACAATCTGAAAGGCGATAAAATTCCTCTTTCCGGCCGAATTATTAAAATTCTTGATGTATATGATTCTCTGCGAAGCAAGCGAGTTTATAAAAAGCCCTTTTCCCATCAAAAAACTATGGAAATTATTACTAAAGGTGATGGTCGGGTTGAACCAGTGCATTTTGATCCTGATATTCTGGAAGTATTTATTGATAATGAAGCGGAGGTCGCTTCTTTGTTTGAAGATGTGAATACCAGTGAATTGGATTTCAAACATATTTTCAAATCTGAAACAGTGTAATTTTTGTCTATTTTCATAAATTATTGGCAGAAAAATTTACAGATAAACTGATTTAAAAATTTAATAAAAATCAAACTAGGAATATTTAAAAACGTCGAAAGTTATGCGTATTGCTGTAATCTCTGATATTCATGGAAATATGGAAGCCTTTCTAGCGGCTCTTGCTGACATTGCTGAGCAGAATGTAGATAAAATCTATAATTTAGGTGATTTTATTGATTATGGTGCTGATTCTGAGCAGGTCGCTCGCAAGATCATGGACTCTGATATTGAAACAATTATTGGGAATCATGAATATCCATTTTTCGACCCTACTCTTG
>DATGCI010000112.1:0-3948 GCA_035312185.1 bacterium | reverse complement strand
GGCAAGATTATCAATAAAAATATAAAGTATTTATCCTGGAGACCTGTCTTTTTACTTTTCCAGATTGTTAAATCAGTAAAATTTTAAATCCAGTTATCCAATTGTAATTAGTAAAATAATTTCAACTAATAATAAGATCACATTATAGCGGAATATTCAATAGGAGCATTCACACCGACCGGCAAACCGAGCAGCATCCAGATTGCAAGTAATATCATCCAGGCAATAGTCAAAATTACAGTGTAGGGTAACATGGTTGCTATGATCGTGCCGATACCAGCGTCTTTCTTATATTTTTGAGCAAAAGTCACAATCAGAGCGAAATAGGTCATCATCGGAGTAATTACATTAGTGACTGAGTCACCGATTCTATAGGCTGCCTGAGTAATAGCAGGATGATATCCTAATAACATAAACATAGGAACAAAAATGGGTGCCATTATAGCCCATTTTGCTGAAGCGCTGCCCATAAATAGATTAATAAAAGAAGAAATTACTACGAAGGCAATAAATAATCCAATGCCTGTCATTCCAATATTTTCCAGAACTTCAGCCCCTTTAATGGCCAGTAAAACACCCAGATTACTTTCTTTGAAAATTGATACAAATTGAGCAGCAAAGAAGACCAAAACCAGATATCCAGCCAGGTTTTTCATAGAAGCTTTCATATGCTTGATAGCATCTTTATCATTTTCAATTGAGCCCACAACAATTCCATAAACCAGGCCCGGAATAAAAAACACTAGAAAGATTGCCGTTATTAGGCCATTCATAAAAGGTGAATTTAATATTGAACCGGTTTCTGGATTTCTCAGAATACCATTTTCCGGTATTAGCATTAATAAAAATACAGCAACGAGAACCAGAAGAGATATTCCCGCCCATAAAAGACCTTTCTTTTCATGGGATTGTACTTTTTCAAATTTTTCCAGATCACCGTCATATTCACCTAATCGAGGTTCTACAAATTTTTCTGTTATCCAGGTTCCAACTCCAACCAGCATTATGCCGGAAGCAAACATAAAATATAAATTTATTGCCGGAGTTAAGCTCATCTCAGGATCAATAATATTAGACGCTGATTCGGAAAGTCCTGACAAAATAGGGTCCACACTTCCAATCATAAAATTGGCTCCAAAACCAGCCGAAACACCACAAAAAGCAGCAGCTAATCCAGCAATTGGATGCCGATCAAATGCTGCAAATACCATTGCTCCCAAAGGAATTAAAACAACATAACCAACGCTGGAAGCCAGATGGGAAAGAATACCAGCAGTTATTACCGAGGCTGTTATTAATTTTTTGGGAGTGGCTGTTACCATATGTTTTAAGGCCGCCGAAATCAATCCCGACCCCTCTGCCATTCCAATACCAATCATGGCAACGACTACAATTCCCAGAGGAGGAAAGTTAATATAATTATCAGTCACACTTGAAAATATAAATCTAAACCCCTCAGCACTGAGGAGATTATTAACCTGAACAGCTTCCCCGGTGCCCGGATGAGTCGCCTGGACTCCGATTACATCAATTAAATATGATAATAATAGAGTGAATAAGGCCAGCAAAGCAAAAAGTGTTGCCGGATCAGGAAGCTTATTTCCTACTTTTTCAACACCATCAAGAAGCCTGAGACTGAGCCTTCTTTTGTCGGGATTTTTCTTTCTTTTTAAAAAACTTAAAAAACCACCTTTTTTACCGTTTTCATTCTTTTCTTCAGTCATTTTTCTACCCAATTTCAATTCAAATCAGCAGCCAAAATTTATATTTTCAATAAGAATTATACAATTGTTTTTTTAAATAGTAATCTAAATCAAAAAATATATTTATTTAAGGTGGAAAATAAGGTGATTGGCAGGAAGAATCTATTTAATTAGCATCATTTTTCTAGTTTTATAGGATTGGCCATGCTTTAATTGATAAAAATAAATTCCGCTGCTCAGACCATTGAAATTAATATCTATATCATAGACTCCGGCTTTTTTATGCTCATTAAATATTTCCCGAACCAATCTTCCTTGCAGATCATATATGTTTAATTCCACTGGTCCTTCTTCAGGAATCTGGTAATTTATAGTAGTGTTATTGTTAAAGGGATTGGGATAATTTTGCGATAGTTCAAATTTTTGAATTGACCCTTGCGATTTAATTTTGTTGACATCGCTGGGCTCAACAGCAACATTCGATGATTTTTTCCGATTGATCATGATCATAACTGCATCAGCAATAACCCAATCGCCGCTGGCAGCGTGTTCATTATCCAGTTTTATGACCTTTTGATAACCTTCTGTAAGATAGGCGGTATCCAAAAGTTGCCAACCTGTGCTATCATAATCAGTCTGATCCAGAGTAGTCTGTGCAGAGTCGCCCTGAGAATAGATTGTATAATGGGCCTTATTTGAAGCGTATTGGCTTCTAACATTGTAGGCGTAAACATCGAACCAGGCTTCAAAAGGAACCTCAATATAATATTCTACAGCGCTATAGTCGCTGTCCTTATTGATCAAGATATTGGGTTGATACCCATAGCTTTTCGAAATATATTCTTCCCAATTTCCGGTCAATTTTACTCCCGGTTCATCTTCATTGACAATAGTGGCCTTTGGACGCCAAATATTTCCTTCTCTATGGGGTAACAAGGCCGGTTCATTATAGAATGTATTTTTAAGAGTATCGCCAAGTAGATCATTATTTTTACGAAGTCCTTCATAGAAAAAGAAAGCTTCACCACTTATACCTTTTTCTCGATTAAGAGCCATGGCATTGATCAAATATTCTGGAGTAATTGTGTAATCGCCGACATTCATTAAAATTCCGGCTACATAAATATTCTCTTTTCCGGGAAAATTGTTCAATGAAGCATTCAGAGTATATTTGTATTCATTGTAACTATAACGATAAAGTTGGGGTATAATGTCATCACAAATACCCTGATTTACCCAGGTATATGAGTCCTGAAGGTATTCCTGATAGGACCAGGGATAAACACTAGGACTGGATGAGACATGCAAATTAGAATCATAATCTTTGATAGAATTTCGAACCTCTTCATACCACTCTGACATTTTATCAGCTCGCCAGCGCATCCAGTTTGTAGCGGAGTAATTGTCAGGTGGATCAGCTCCATCATGTTCCTTTTTGTAGATACTAACTGTCACAGAATCGTATCCTCCTTCGACTGGCAAAGCCGGAATCCTATCAGAATATTCCACCCCATCAATATCATAGTTATGACAAACTTCCATAGTCAGAGCCTTGATAAAATCCTGGACTTTCGGGTTAATGGCAGACATCCAGTAAAAACCATTTTTCCAGGCAATCTGGCCATTCTGTTCACGTAAGGCCCAATGGGGATATTTTTCCAAAATATAATCAGGTACTTCTTCCCTATTTCCCTCTGGATTGCTCCAAGAGGTAGCAAATCCATATTCAAACCAGGGCAAAACTTCGATACCATTGCGGTGAGCTTCTATAATTATTCTTTCGAGCGGATCAGCAACCGAATTTGTTGGACCTTTTTCAAATCCAAATAAACTATCCATGACAGCACTAGGATACAAAGTATAGGCACCATTATAGCCGCTGCCATTCCAGACAACTACCAGCACAGTATTGATGTTGATTGAAGCCAGATAATCCATTGCTTCCGCAATATTCGAAGGTTTTGATAAAACGTCACTATCAACATTGGTAATTTTAACCGCCCGCACTTCTTCAGATATTTGTGAAAAAAGTAGAATAGGAATTATTATTAATAAGATTAGTTTTGTTTTCATTAATTTTCTCGGTTGAGTGATTATTCTTACATTTTATCCAGAATTTATTTTAAATCCCAGTTCGTCAACCTTTCTCCCAAAAAGAACAATTGCCCGTACTCAAGCACAATTATCCCAAAAAGATCAACTATGTTCTCCAATACAGTTTTTGCCGGGTAAAAAACTGCACAAT
>DATGCI010000111.1:0-2686 GCA_035312185.1 bacterium | reverse complement strand
TCCTGTAATAACAAAGAAAGGCTTGCCTTGAAAGTCTTTATAGCGGGGACGCAAACGCTCAGTATTGTAAAACTTCTCAACATTGACCTTTTTATCGGATGTGGAAACGACGTCCACAGGAATATCACCATAATTACCATTTTTTAGATTGACAAGCCGGCCGTGAATCCCCTGCAATATTAGATCAAGAGCAATATTGCCATAAACTGTGGGTACCTCCGAATCAATAGCATCAGGCGCTCCACATCTTGTCAAATAGCCCAATTTCTGCTGGGTAATATTGATATGTTTCCCTTCCTTATTATACTTTGGAGAAAGTTCTTTGAGCTTGTCACCGACTAGCTTACCTATTCCACCTAATTTTTTATGGCCATAAGCATCAGTCTCATGCTGTTGATAAACCATATCGTCTATATCCTTGAATTTGGCACCTTCGGAAACGAGAACTACGGAATATCGGCTAGGATTATTGAACCGATCGGCGGTTAACAATTCAGTCAATTTCTCAATATCAAATTCATATTCGGGAATTACGCAACGATCAGCAGCACCAGCCATGGTAGGCAGCAAGGCAGTAAATCCCGCATATCGGCCAAAAACCTCTATAACTAAAAATCGTTCATGGGATCCTGCTGAAGTTCGCAGCGCATGAGTCATTTCTATAGTCCTAGTCACACAGGTGCTGAATCCTATACAATAGTCAGTTCCAGGAACATCATTATCCATTGTTTTTGGGATAGCGACTACCCGAACACCTTCTTTGTATAATCTTACTCCATAGCTCAAAGTATCGTCACCACCAATTGGAATTAAATAATCCATATTGAGATAATCGAGATTCTTCAAAACTTCATCGGTAAGGTCATTAACCTCATCGGTGTATTTATCTCTCAGATGTGGTGGAATATCTTCCTGGGTCATGCGACCGGGATTAGTGCGGGAAGTATGCAAAAAAGTGCCTCCAGTGCGCCCCACCTTATTGACGACCGGCTCCGTCAGTTTAATATAATTGTTACTATTATCCGCCTGATCGTCTCTAATGACTTCTGTAAGTCCAGCCCATCCGCGCCTGATACCGATAACTTCATGCCCTTCTCGAAGAGCCCGGATTGTCACTGCTCTAATAGCTGGATTTAAACCAGGAACATCACCTCCACCGGTTAATATCCCAATTCTCATTTCTTCTCCTTTATAAAAGGTTCAGGAAATATCTAATAAAAATACCTATCAATCATAAACTTTAATATTAATAAAAGCAAGTTTTTTCTATCATATATAAATGTAAAACCTGAGCCTCTTAATTTCAATCAATCACAGTTTTGAAAACTAACTTTTTTGATTAAATTTAATCTGATATTAAAATAATAAACTATTGAGAAAAATTATGAGAAAGTTATTCTTGGCACCCTTTGTTTTGTTATTTGTAATTGTAACCAGGACGGCAGCCGGTTCCTGGCAAAATCATGTTGATTACAACATTAAGGTTAGTTTAAATGATAAAGATCATAGACTCACAGGAGAGCAATCCATCACTTATTTCAACTATTCTCCTGACACTTTGCACAAAATTTATTTACTTCTCTACCCTAATGCCTACAAAAATATGAATACTGCTTTTGCCCGGCAGCAGAAAAGATTGGGAGCAAAAAAGTTTCTTAATTCTACTGAACAACAAAGAGGATATATTGATATTAAAAGTTTCACCCATCAAAATCAGATTGCGAAACTGGTCATGCCTCTGGATTCAATTTCGACAGGATATGTGGATCTAGAATCACCACTTTTGCCAGGCGACTCTATCCGTTTTGAGACTGAATGGGAAGTAAAAATACCCGAGCCTTTTTCCCGTTTTTGCCATGAAAATCAAAACTATTTTATAACCCAGTGGTTTCCCAAAATTCCTGTTTATGATCAGCAGGGCTGGCATGCTTATCCCTATCTTGATATAGGAGAATTTTACTACGAATTTGGTGATTATGACGTAGAGATTTCTCTACCAAAAAATTATGTTGTTGGCGCGACAGGTGAACTTATTAATAATGAAGATAAAACCACTTTTCTAGACAGTCTGATTACCACAGGAACCGAGATTATGGAAATGCCTACTAATGAATACAAAGAATGGATTGATAGCACATCAACTCCATCCAGTTCCTCCAATTCAAGAACCTGGCATTTTCAGGCCAGGAATGTAGTTGATTTTGCCTGGGGGGCTAGCAAGGACTTTCTGATCCAGCAAGATTATTTCCAATATCCTAATCAAAAGGATAGCATTTTGATCCAAAATTTTTTCCTGCCCAAAAATAGAGAGGCCTGGAAAGATGCTCTGGAAATTTCCCGGGCTGCTCTCAAATCCTGGGGTGATTTATGTGGAAGTTATCCCTATCCAAAAGTTGTTTCAGTTGATGGTTCGCTCATGGCTGGTGGCGGTATGGAATATCCCATGTTAACTATAGTCAATCCAGTAAAAGTTCAATTTGCTATGTGGAATGTTGTCGGTCACGAAATTGGTCACAATTGGTTTTACGGAGCACTAGGATTTGATGAGCGCCGGCAGGGCTGGTTAGATGAAGGGCTTAACACTTATGGAGAAATGCGTTTTATGGAGAAATATCTTCCGGATTCAGTCTCTATGTTTAGCGCTATGCCTTTATCATCGGTTTTTGAATCGCTAATGGACAATGTT
>DATGCI010000110.1:0-10474 GCA_035312185.1 bacterium | reverse complement strand
TAACTGTCAGAATAGCCACACTTTCATAAGGAATCTCAACGGAACTGGGAGCGCCAATAGTGCTAATATCATAATTGGAATCTGTGGCAGCTGAGGTTGAATCAACAGCTTCATTGAAGTTGACCTGAATTGTCGTCTCATTAATAGCAACAACCTGAGCAATTTCAGGACCACTCAAATCCATATGAGGATGAGATCCCAAAAATTGAACTGTGTTTTGGTTCATAACAACCCATTCTGAATTGGTTTCATCGGTTCCTGCTGAAGCTGTCCAGTCTGTGTTGCCCATCACAATTTCGGGCTTGCGGATCAATGTGTGTTCTGCTGTAGCTTCAGTAACTCCAGCAACATCCCAGGCTGTGCCCGGATCTTCAGAAATGTCACCAACAGCATCAATGACAACAAAGTTAGGATCAGTATCTGTCCAGGAACCACTTAAAAGTTTCCCAACAGCACGGGGATCATTACCATTAAACCAGGTCACATATTTTCCCCAGAGTGAATCAACAACAGCAGCTGAATCAATTAAACTAAAATCAAATTCAGGATTGATGATTACATAGGTTTCGCCTGCAGGAAGCATTCCGTGTAATGGTTCTGGATCATACCAGAAACCACCACCACTGCTTCCAGTGATAATTGCGTATTCACTGAGATCAAGAACAGTATCAGTTGGATTATACAATTCAAGAGCCTTATTATTGCTGGAACCTTCGATATATTCAGAGATGAATAGATCAGGACCAGGGGTCCAGGGTTCCCACATGAATTCAATTGTGCTATTGGCGGCAATTATATTCCCAGAGGTATCAGCCACATCATTGACAGTCAAAGTGTAAGCTGTGTCTGCTTCCAGGGTGTCAACTATCAAGGTCGCCATATTTTCTTCTACAGTTGCAGAGAGTGGTGAACCGATCTCTTTGTCGATGCTATAATTAGCAACATTGGCAGCGCTGGATGAATCAACAACTTCTGAATAGGTAACTACCACTGTTGTATCATTAATGCCAGTAGCTTCTACAATAGTTGGTGAAGTTGTATCTGGTAAAGTCGCATTATCATCCCAGACAAGATTGTCAAAATAAACTTCTAGTGAACCTGTACCACCATAATTACCAACTAATTTAATATAACCAGAGCCAGATGTATCAGCCTGCCCCGTTATCTCAATAGTAGTAAAGTCGGTGTAGCTATGAATATCTACTGAATCGGGTTCACTGCTCAGACCTTCAACAGTTACTGCTAATGTATCATCAGTGGCCCAATTGGCTACTTTGACATCCAGAGATAAATGATAGGTGGTTCCCATAGTTGCTGAAACAGGTCGTTTCATAACCAAGGCATAACCGCCATCAGTAAATTTTAATCCACCGGTTCCACCTACTCCACCGGATGCATCATGAGCAACAGTGGTATAGCCGCTGGATTCTCCATAGAGGTCCCAATTGGCAACATCGGAGTCATCTTCAAATGTTAAATTAAGATCATTATCCACAATTTCAGGAATAATGTCATCCATACCGCGTGGATTTACACGATAGTAATCACCGTCGTAGTCAACAACTCCAATGATATCATAAGTCTCTCCAATGCTCATAGAAATATTACCGAACTGATAGTCAACATTATCTCCAACGAGAAAATGGGTCGTTCCGCCATCATCAGTACAGACATAATAATAATCGGAGTAGGAAACAACTTCTGCTCCACTGATTTTTACGAGTTGGCCTTCCCATTTTTCACCGGGATCAGTATCAGCAGCCAGACTGCTATCAATATCAGTACCAGTAATGTCAAAAGGTCCATAGGGTTCATTGCCAGTAGAAACTGTTGATAATAGCATTGGATTCTCTAGTTCGGTGAGATTGTTGTATTCCGTCCTTTCTGCGGTGAATTTTATTTCATCGCCAACATTGACATCACTATCAAAACCATAATCAAATATCATCACACCGGAGTATTCACCAGTAGCATCATCACTAATCCACACATTATTGTAGGCATCATTGGCAGAGACAATGCCGTGAAATAGGGCAGTATGACCATTTTCAATGTATCCGCCAGTGTTGGTTACGTTGGTCATGGCAATTGGTGTAAGACCGGCATAAAATTCAGCAGTATCTTCATTGGCAGCATCGATGAGAGTATCTAAAACCAGATCAGCTGTAATCTCAGTGCCTGCAGTCAAAGTTACAATTGTCGCATCAGTAGGATCGATGTCTGCTGATGTGAAGGTCACGCCGGAGGTCCCTAGTAGAGTGTAGTCAGCAGGATCAGCGCTGGCTACCTCGATATTGTAATCAATTGTTATTTCGGTGCTGCTGCTGGGATAAGCTTTAACAAAATCGAGAGGTAATACAGTCGGCCATACGCCAGGATCAAAGCCACCAGGGGCATCAACATCCAGGAGAATTGTCCATTCACTAGCATCATAAGTGGAATTTCCCCTGCTTACTGAAGCTTTGCGGACAGCTCTTCCGTCTGAGAATTCATGGTCAGTGCCTGAGCCATCTTCGCCTGGTACACCAAAAACATCAATAACATTATCATTTGGATCAACTAGTTCCATATTGTCGTCACCATTAGAATTGAAAGTACCGCTCGACATATCTGGAGCAAAGCCAAAAATGGATTCAAAGTTAGCTGCATTATTGGCTATAATAAAAGTTGAATCCGATTCAAGAGTACCTGTAAGATTGATAACAGATGGAGATGTATTGTCATTAGCGTAATAGTTAATTTTCCAACCAGTACTAAAATCAATATCTTGACTACTATTGTTATGTAATTCAAAGAATCTTGCTGAATATTCATTGGATGGATCAGCAACTTCACTGATAAATAAGGAGTTGATTGAGGTTTCAATAGCAATAACTGCATCGGATGTCGATCCTGTATTAGCACCATAAATTTCTGGAAGACCATCACCGTCAAGATCGCCTGCATAGCGCATACCATATACGCCACTAAAAGAGGAATTATAAATAGTAGAATCTTTGACCCAGCTATCTGTGCTCGTTGGATCGCCGCCCTGATATTCGTGAGAAGTAATATAACTACCACCACCGGACGCGTAGATTTCCATTTTACTATCTAAATCCCAGTCGCCTATTTGGGTACATACGCCTCCAGAACTTCCTAGAGCGTCAATTTTGTGAACATTCGAGGTTGACAGAGCAGATAGATCAGTACCTTCCGGACAGGTAATACTATAAAGCGCACCGCCACTATACATAGAAACATATACCTCATCTCGACCGTTTTCATCAAGGTCTGCTGTTACAAAGTCATAAAATGCGAAATCGTCGTTAACATCCAGGTCGGTTTCAATATATGCATGGTGAGTGTATGTATCAGCTGCATCTGATTCTACAATAAATAATGCTCCGTTATCCCAAATACTAAATAGAGCCTCTAAGTTACCATCGCCGTCCATATCACCTACAGTTGGTCCATAAGCAGAGCCTCCAAAAGGAAGTTCTGCGCTGGTTTTTCCATGTTCGTATTCAAGGGTCCAAACAGCATCTTCATTGGAAAATGTTCCTGAGGTAATTGAACCTATATATACTTTGTCAAAATCACCAGTCCCATTATTTCCGACTAACAACTCTTGGACTCCGTCCTGGTCCACATCATAAACCAACATACTTTCTGAATACCAGCGGTTTCCACTTATATCATCAATAGCAATGTGGTAGCCATCTAGGAGAGAATCTCCAGAAGTGTCGTATTCATATATCCATAAACCACCGATATCAGGGTCGGTTGAATTAACATTGACAATTAATTCTTTGTTGCCGTTGCCATCGAGATCACCGAATTTTGCATCGCGAACAGGACCTGATGATGAAGAACCAAATTCATCGGATTCACAAAGTAATGTAGCGGTATTATTATCAGATATTTCATATACATATGCTTTGCCACCTCCTTTATAGGAGGCAAGAATGACTTCTGATAATCCATTTTGGTTTAAATCACCGCCAACCCATAAATCACGAATCACCTCACCGGATTCTTTTGTTCCAACTATAAATCCATCAGCTGTTATTGTAGCACCATCTGGCGACTCCTCATAAGGAGCGGTTAATATTACATCCCCCGCGTTATCGACAGGTGCTGCAGACAGTACAGCAGATAAAATCAGCAAAAATGTCAAAATTTTCCTCATAACTTTTCCTCCTTTAAATTATAATTATTACCAAATTCCTTATATATTTTTTTTATTCACCCCCCTTCTAAATAATTTGCCAAAATCCTGGCCTAATTGCGGTAATTTGCTAAAACATTTTCTTAATTTGTTTATATTTAGCCTACCTAAACTAAGATTACAATAGCAGAATTTATTTTTTTTGCTAAAAAGAAAACGCGCCCACACATTTTTTAGATAGGTAATGTATACATGCTTAAAATAACTAAAATCAATAAGGAAGACTTTTCCTTCGCATAAGTTCTCCTCCCTTTAAATTAAAAAATATTGGCATGCTTGAAACTATATGTTTGGTTAATTTGTTGACTTAACAAACACAATCTATAATATTAATATCTAATTTGCAAGTCATATCACCATCTTTTGCAAATTTTATTTTATAGCACTATATAATAACACCTTAAAATTGGCATCAAATCGCAGGCGAACTGAACTTATTAATTTTTGATTCTTTAAAATATTGCCACAGATGAAATAATTTTGCCGATTTTATATCTAGTTTCCTATTATTAACGTGTAAATATGATGGGACTGTATTTTTTTATTTGGTTTCAATCAATAATTTTATCTTACACTTAGAGAAGGGGGATAGTTTGAAAATTAAGGATGGAAAAATAAAAAAAAGCAGTTTCAGCAATTATATAATCACCGAAACTGCTTTGATCTTTAATTGTCATAAAGTCTATTTTTCTTCAATCAAAACATCGGAAGTCATCTCTTCCGGAATGTCAATTCCTATTAATTTGAGAGCCGTTGGTGCTATATCGGAAAGAATACCTTCTTTCTTCATTTTGAACTGAGATGCTCTTTCTGAAACGTAAAAACATTCAACGGGAAATGTAGAATGAGCTGTTTTAGTTTCGCCTTTTTCATCAACCATCTGTTCAGAATTGCCATGGTCAGCAGTTATTAATAATTCACCGCCCAATTCAAGAACCTTATCGGCAACTTTACCAACACATTCGTCAACAACTTCAATAGCTTCTTTAGCGGCTTCAAAATTACCGGTGTGTCCAACCATATCACCATTAGCAAAATTAATGACAATTAAATCATAGGGATTATCATCCAGACGATTTAGTACTTCTTCTGTGACCTTATAGGCTTCCATTTGGGGTTGACTGGCATAAGCGGAAGGGTCGATTTTACTTTTTATTTCCACCTGATCTTCATTTTTATAGGGCGTGGTTTTTTTGCCATTAAAAAAACTGGTCACATGGCGAAATTTCTGAGTTTCTGCAATCCGCAGCTGCTTGAGACCATTATCAGATACAACCTCGCCTAGCAATTTTTCCATACCACCGCCGGCTGTCATGGATTCCACCAAACAGGCATCGAATTCATCATAGTATTGAGTCAAACCCAGATAGTTGACATTCGGTCTTCTTTCCGGATCGCCAGGGTAATCGGGTTCCACAAAAGCCTTGGTAAGCTGAATAGCCCGATCCTGACGGTAATTGGTATGAATAACACAATCTCCATCTTGAACTCCCTGGTAATCTCCAAAAACATGGGGTGGGATATATTCATCAAACATGTCAACGTCGTCTGGGGTTTTATCATTTTTATAGGAGTGTTGAACGGCCTTAAGCAGATCATCAGCATGACGTCCTTTGGCATTTACAATGCAGTTGAAAGCTTTGTCAGTAATATCCCAGTTTTCCGACCGATCCATTCCGTAAAAACGTCCCATCGCTGTTCCAATTGTGCAATTGCCAACCTCATCCATAACCTTTTGCAGGTCTTTGATGAACTTAGAGCAGCTTTTAGGAGGTGTATCGCGGCCATCCAGAAAAGGATGGATTACTATCTTACCCTCAGGATATTCTTTGCGAGCTTCCCGCATAATCGTAAAAAGATGATCCTGATGAGCATGAACACCCTGATCTTGAAGCAGACCTAGCAGATGCAGTTGAGACTGATTCTTTTTCCAATTTTCAATCAAATTTTGCCATATATCATTTTTGAATATAGTACCCTTATTAATGCCATCAAAGACGCGTTTCATTTCCTGGACCACAATGCGGCCGGCACCCATATTGAGATGGCCAACTTCACTGGAGCCCTGAAATCCAGCCGGTAATCCGACTGCCTCTCCAGAAGCTTTTAAAATACTGTAAGGATATTTTTCTTTATATTTGTCGCAATTGGGGGTATTGGCAGCCATAACAGCATTGCCTTCTTCCTTTTCGTTAATGCCCCAACCATCTCGCACAATTATACATACTGGTTTTGTCATTTTTATCTCCTATTTTATACTTCATTAATTTCAAAATCAAAATTCATAATGATCAAATTTATATCATTTTTTCTAAAAAATTAAATAGCAAATATATTTAAAGTAGATCGATAGGATCAACGTCGATACTGATCTTTACTTTTCTGGTTAATTCTCTATATTTTTGTGAATGGATAAAGCGCTTGAGTAGGGCTCGCAATTTTGCTCCATTTTCATCGCGATCTTTGCGTGATTTAAGGATTGCCATATAGCGGTATCGATTTTTTATTTTACCAATTGGAGCCTGGGTGGGGCCGAGAATTTCAATACCTCTTCGATATCTTTTCAAAAAGCGAATAGTTGCCCAGGCTGTTTTTTTGATCTCACTCTCTTTTAATCCGGAAAATATAATGGAAGCCATTCTACTAAAAGGTGGATAGCCTGTCTCATTGCGTTCACTATATTCCCGATTTTTAAAGGTATCTATGTCACCGGTTATAGCGCATTTAATAGTAAAATCATCGGGTTGAAAAGTTTGAATAACCACCTCTCCTCTTTTATCTCCGCGGCCGACCCGACCAGCAACTTGATGAAGCAGCTGAAAGACCCTTTCCCGGGAACGGAAATCGGGCAGAGAAAGACCGATATCAGCATTGAGCACACCTACCAGAGTTACATTGTGAAAATCTAGACCTTTGGCAATCATCTGGGTGCCAATAAGGACATCAATCTCTTTTTGATCAAAACTATTCAATAATTTTTTAAGAGCGCCTTTTTTGCGGGTTGTATCAGCATCCATGCGAGCGATGGAAATATCGGGAAGAATTTTTTCCAACATGGTTTCGGCTTTTTGAGTACCGAAGCCAGGCAGTATAAAATCTTCTCCTCCACACTCAGGACATTGTTTTGGAATGCTTTGAGAATAATTGCAATAGTGACAGACAAGTTTTTTGTTGGTTTTGTGATAGGTTAGGGTCACATCACAGTTACGGCAGCGTGGTGTCCAGCTGCAATTTGAACATAATAAAAAATTAGAATATCCTCGACGATTTTGCAGAAGTAAAACCTGCTCGCCTTTTTCAGTTTTCCCCTGTATTTTTTCCAGCATAAGATTGGAATATAGATTGTTGGGTTTTTTACCTGATTTCCAGGATTTTTTCAAATCAACAATGTGCATACGTGGCCTTTTTGCAGTGGAAAAGCGTTTTTTCATTTCCAGCAGGGTAAATTTATTAGTAGCCGCATTATAATGGCTTTCAATGCTCGGTGTAGCAGAGCCAAGAAGAACGGGAGCATCACTTTTCAAGCCCCGGATCAGGGCTGCATCCCGAGCGTGATAACGAGGGGCAGTGCCATTTTGTTTGAATGAAGAATCGTGTTCCTCGTCCAAAATAATCAGTCCTAATTCCTGCAAAGGCAGAAAAAGTGCACTGCGGGCACCAATAACAATTGATATTTCATCATTTAGTATCATTTTCCATATTTTAGAGCGGTAACTTTGCTTAAGGTTACTATGCCAGATAGCAATGTCATCGCCAAAAGCGCCTTTAAAGCGAGAGGCCAGGTGGGTTGTGAGGGTGATCTCTGGCACCAGAACGAGAGCGCTTTTCCCGGCCTGACGAGCTTCTTTGATTAATTTAATATACACTTCGGTTTTCCCGCTGCCAGTCACACCATGGAGAAGGAAAGACTCAAAACTTCCGTCTATAATATGAGGGCTAACTGCATCAAAAACAGCCTGCTGTTCATCGTTGAGAGTGACCTGTTTTTCTTTTTCCTGAAATCCATGCCACATTCGATCGATAGTAACGTCTTCAATCTCAATTTCGATCAAACCTTTTTCATGCAAACTGTCAATTGAATAGGTAGAGAAATCATCGATTTGATCTTCTTTTATCGCTCCCTTGTCTTTCAGAAATTTTATTATACGACGCTGTTGAGGAGCATTCTTAGGAACTTCTTCAAGGCCTCTTTCATTGTACTTTTCTGATAGTTTTATGGTTCGTTTTGTAATATTTTTAGTTTGTTTCTCCTTGAAATGGACCTGTTCCCGTAAGTGTCCGTGTCTTTTCAAATAGTCCAGGCCCTTTGCCAGATATTCTCTGTCAAAATCTTTTCTTAATGTTTGGTAGCGAAGGCTGCCTCTTTCTTGAATTCTTGTGAAAATATCTTCATATTTATCAGGATTTTGCTTTATATCTCCGATCACAATTTCTCTTGAGCGTTTAACACGGTATTCTTTAGGAATTGTTGATTTGAGGATTTTTCCAAGAGGTGTTAAATAATATTTGGCAACGACCTTGAGAAAACCTAAGAGTTCGGAAGGGAAAACGGGTTCAGTATCAATGACTTCATAGATCGGTTTAAGCTTCACACCTTCAGGTTTTTTCCCTTTGAGTCCAGCCACAAAGCCAATCGTCTCCTTGCCCCGCAATGGTACGACTATCCTTTGGCCAATCTGGAGCGGCGTATTAATAAAACCGGGAATTTTATAAGTAAAACTTCTCCATAGTGGTCTTGGAAAAGCTATATCAACATATTTTTTATCCATAATGTGAAAAATTTCACCTTGAATTTTATTGATCCAATGAAAAAAAACGGTCTCGAACCTTAATCTAAAAAATATTCTGGGCTATAAAAAATAAAAAATCAGCAAAGGAAAACATTTTCCTCTGCTGATAATTTTTAATATCGTATCAGTTGGAAAAATGATAGAAGCAAGAAATCTATCATTTTGGATCCAACAAGATAAAACAGATTGAATAATATTTCAGATTTCGGTTTAATTGCAAAAATCAGTCTAAAACCGAAAATCTCGGTTAATTTGAAAAAATTATGACTTAATGACCCAGACTTTGACTTCAGTATTTATTCCGGCTTCCAGGCTAACAGGAACCTCATAGATACCGAGTGATTTAATAGGCTCTTCTAGCTTGATATTAGACTTGGGAACTTCGTAACCTTTTTCTTTCATCTGCTCGGCAATATCTTTTTTGGTAACTGATCCAAATACCTGGTCTTTTTCACCGACTTTGACAGGAATAGTGATCGACAGGGATTTGATTTTTTCAGCCAGCTCTTTGGCTTTTTTGAGTTTTCTTTCTTTGCGAATATTACGCTGTCTATTTATTTCTTTGAATCGTTTTAAATTTGATTCCGTAGATTTTAATGCAAAGCCTTGAGGTATAAGATAATTCCTGGCGAAGCCATCAGCAACTTCTACTTTTTCTCCTGCTTTACCAATCTTTTCTTTATCTTTTAGTAAAATTATCTCCAAGCTTGTCCTCCAATCCTAGATTTAGTGATTATTCATCAAGAACATTATACTGATAAGGCAGTAGAGCAATATTACGGGCTCTTTTGATTGCCGTAACCAGTTTTCTCTGGTGTTTTGCACATGTCCCGGTTGTCCGTCTTGGTATAATTTTGCCCTGTTCAGTGATGAATTTTCTGAGAGTCTTGGGCTTCTTATAGGAAATGGTCATCCGGGAACTTTCACAAAATTTGCATATTTTTTTCGTTTTTATCATTTCGAATCCTCTTTGCTATTGATTCTCTTTAACAACTGGTTTCTCATCCAGTCTTACAGTTAAATAAGAAAGAATGCCTTCGGTATATTTCATCCAGTTTTCAATTTCTCTAACAAAATCACTGTTTTCAGTCTCAGACTGAATCAAAACGTAGTTTCCATACTTCTCACCGTTTATCCTGTAGGCCATCTTGCGTTTGCCCCAGTCGTTTGTATTCAAAATATTTACATCAAGCTTTTTGAACTGTTTTTCAACGGAGTCAACAAGATAAGAGATCTTATCCTGTTTGTAATCCGAACTTATTATAAATAAAGTCTCGTAATACCTCACTATTAACGCTCCTTATTTTTATTTCTGAAGGTCAATTTTCACTATGGTTAATACCATTGTATTTACCCATTAATTCATCTATACTCTGATTGCAGAAATCTATAATAGCCTCCACAGAAGTGCTGAGAACATCTTGTTTAATTGGTACCTCTTCTTTGGTGAATTTGTTGAGCACAAATTTTTCCG
>DATGCI010000109.1:0-4547 GCA_035312185.1 bacterium | reverse complement strand
GTTTACCTGAATTGGTAACTAGAAGCAAGAATAGGTATCCCAATTTGGAAATCCTGATCATTGATGATGGTTCCCGAATAAGAGTAGAATCCTATCTTGAGAACAAATCCAATATCACGATCATTAGACACAAAACCAACCAGGGTAAGGGAAAGGCCTTGATAACCGGATTAAAGGCCGCTCAAAACTTAGATAAAAATTACAGTATTTGCCTGGATGCTGACCTTCAGCATGATCCCGATCAAATTGCAGATTTCGTTAATAAAATGATTGAAACAAACAGTGATATAGTTCTGGGAGTCAGGGATATATACGAAAGCATGCCCTTTCATAGAATCCTTTCAAATACTATAACATCCTTTCTGATCTCATTGAAAACTGGTGTTCGTGTTCATGATAGTCAGTGTGGATATCGACTGCTTGCTCTAGAAAATCTTAATTTGGATAAATTTAAATATACTGGTTTCCAGTTTGAAAGCGAATTTCTTTTGAAGGCTTTAGCTCAGGACTTTTGCCTATCGGAAATTCCAATAGAAACAATCTATAACCACAGCTCATCTAATATTGAAAATATTGGAGATACATTCCGTTTTATAAAACTTTACTTTGAGAGTTATTTTTGGAATTAATGAAAATATAAATAGGAGTATTTAAAACTATGGAAAGTTTTCTGCAGATCATCTTCTTTACTCTGGTTCCCGCCCTGGAGCTAAGAGCATCGATACCTTTTGGTATCTTCTATACCGACTTGCCCTGGCTATCGGTATTCATCACGGCAATTATTAGTAATATAATTTTGGGTTTTGTAGTTTTCTATTTGATGAAAATTATAATCCAAGTGATAACTAAGATAAAATTTGTTAACTCACTGTGGCAGAAGTATGTAGAGCGTACCAGGAATAAAATACATGAAGGAGTTGAAAAGTATGGTGAATGGGCTGTTGCCGTCTTTATTGGTATTCCTTTACCTGGCTCAGGAGTTTATACTGGTGCTCTGGCTGCTTTTCTAATTGGCCTCGATCCCAAAAAATTCTGGGTTGCCAATGTAGTAGGTGTTTTAATTGCTGGAATTGTAGTTACAATTGTGAGCTTGACAGGTTCAGGACTGGCCGAAATATTTTTAAAAGAAGTAAGTCAACCTTAAATTTTAAATCGTTATTTTTCATTAAAACAAAAGGATTGTAAATGTTAAAAAAAATAACACTTATTTTTCTTTTAATTCCTGTTATAATTTTTACTCAAACTACTGAACTGGAAGACAAATTAAAGCAAAAGAAAAAAGACATTCCCATGGGATTAAACAGAGGAGGGGTAATAACCACTAATTTATCTCAGACCAGTTTGAATAATTGGGCTTCCGGTGGAAACAATTCTCTGGCCATTAATGGAATTGTCAACCTGTTTTTGAATTATCGCAAGGAAAAATCAATCTGGAATAATACTGCTGACATAGGTTATGGCCTTCTCAAGCAGGGCAAAGATGCGGATTTTATAAAAACCGATGATCGACTTGAATTAAACTCCAAATATGGCTATAGAGCCCATGAAAACTGGTACTATTCGGGGATGATGAATTTTGTGACTCAAATGGCAAAGGGTTTCGATTATGAAAATGATACGTCGAAAATATCGGCACCCTTTGCACCGGCCTATCTGACAGGTGCGATCGGTATGGATTACCAGCAGAATGATACTTATAGTATTTTTCTTTCACCGTTGACCACCAAAATGACCTTTGTTATCGATGATGAACTCTCTGAACAAGGGGAATTTGGTGTTGAAAAGGGCTCAAAATTCCGTATGGAAATTGGCGGTTACCTCAAAACCAATCTTCGTAAAGAGATTTTGAAAAATGTGATCATAAACTCAAATTTATCGCTATTTTCTAACTATATTGATAATCCACAGAATATTGATATAGATTGGAAAATTTTGCTAACTATGAAAGTCAATCAATACATATCAACTAACATTACTACTCACATGATTTATGACGATGATATAACAATTATAGATGAGGAAACTGGCGAAAAGAATGGCCCTGCTTTGCAACTTAAGGAAGTCATTGGGGTCGGTATTTCCTATAGTTTTTGATTTTTTGATAATGGTAAAAGGTGTTTAATCTGGACACCAATTTGAAGAAATAGCCCCAGCTGTTGCCCAATTATCAAAAAATATTTTGGGATAATGGTTGGCAAGCTTTGATATTTGCAAAATGATTAATGACTAAACTTATATAAGATGTTCGGTTGCAAAAGTAACTTATACCCAATTTAAACTTGTTTTTAATATTAAGTATTATTACTTTGGCTCGATATGAAGAAGGTTTTATACATAGTATTAATTTTTGTTTTAGCCGGAACTTTTCAACTGGCTCAGGATCTGGATCAAAAGATTCAGAATAATACTGAGAGACTGGAAAAGATCAAGGCTGAGATCAGTAATTATAAAAATCAACTTCAGAAAGTTCGCTCCGAAGAGAAAACCCTGTATTCTGAAGTTCAGAGCCTGGAAGAAAAGATAAATCTTAACCAAAAAAAGATTCGACAACTCAAGATTGAGCTGAAGCAAACTGAACTTCAGATAAATCGCACCACACGTAATATTAATAATTTGGAGAAACGTTTAAATTATCTTAAAAAGCAATATGCTGAGGTGCTTGTCTATCTTTACAAAAAAGGAGAATACGAAACTCTGGAATTAATGCTCACTTCACAATCTCTGAATCAAGCAATTTATCGTTACAAATATTTACGCACATTTCACAATTCTGAGCAGGAGTTATCCAAAGAGATAAAGCAAAATATGAATAGATTGGTGGTTCAGAAGCGGAAAAAAATTCGTGAGATGAATGAACGGGATAGGCTTCTGGCGGAAATGGAAGAGTTTCAGGACACAATTGAGAAGCAAAAAAGGACTCATGAAAGGAAACTGGCTCATGCTCGTCAGGATAAAAAATCCCTATTGGCCAGCATTAAAGAGAAGGAAAAGGCAGTAAAACAACTCGAAGAATTGTTGGCCAGTCAGAAAGAGGAACGCAAAGAAAGGCAAGAACAACTGGCCAGAATGCGAAGAAGAGAAGGCATAACCGGAAAAGAATTATTCCAAAAAAGTAAAGGAAAATTGAACTGGCCGGCCTATGGTGAGATCATCAATAGTTTCGGTGAACATAGAAATCCTGAACTCAACACCATTACATCAAATCCAGGTATCGATATTAAAGCTGGAAAGGGTGCACCTGTTCGAGTTGTTCATGATGGAATGGTAAGTGCAATCAGTTACATACGCGGCTTTGGCAACATTATAATTGTTGATCATGGAGCTGAATATTACACAGTTTATGCCCATGTCACCAATATTCGCGTGTTTAAAGGTGATTATGTCTCCCGCAATATGACAATTGCTAAAGTTGGTCAATCGGGCTCGCTGCGTGACGATATTCTCCATTTCGAAATCTGGCATAAAGATTCCAAACTGGATCCTGTTCATTGGCTGGGAAAAAGTGCCTGAAAATTATTAAAGGAAATCACATAGATAAATGAGTTTATTTACAATTCTTGATCAAAACAGGAATCTGCAAGCTTTAAAGAATACCATCAAGAATAATAAGGTGGCTAGCGCCTATCTATTCTATGGCAATGAGGGCTCCGGAAATGAAGCCGTTGCTCTGGAATATGCAGCCATGTTAAATTGTGAAACTGATGGCCTGGAAGCTTGTGGACAATGTCCCTCCTGTAAGCAAATGAATAATCTGGAACATGAAAACCTGCAATTGGTCTATCCATTAAAGATCACAAAGAAGAAAGAAGGGGTCAAAGATCCATTCTCACAGGTTTCTAACGACCAGATGGAGGAAATCCAGGAAGAGATCCAAAAAAAGGCTCAAAATCCCTATTACAAGATCGATCTCACTGATGCCAAATCAATTCCTATCACCTTTATTCGCTATATTAAAAAGAATATTTTTCTCAGTTCAAAATCAAGTGGCTGGAAAGTCGTCGTTATCTTTGATGCCCATTTAATGACTCATCCGGCTGCCAATGCTTTTTTGAAAATTCTGGAAGAACCGCCCCGCAGATCGGTATTTATTTTGACAACTTCAAAATATTCGGAATTGCTACCCACAATTAAATCACGCTGTCAACAGCTCTTTTTTCCACCTTTAAAGAATGAAGTTATATTCGAAGCTCTGGAAGATGATAAATTAGCCCAAAATGAATCTAATCTAATTGTCAATCTGGCTGGTGGTAGTTATTCCGACGCTATGTGGTTGCTTGATCAGGATATTGAAAAACTTAAAACTCAGACCATTGAAATTTTACGTACAATCGCCCGCTGGGATAAAAAAGCGGTTTACAATTATGTAAAAGAAATTGCCAAAATATATAAAGATGATCCCCGCTATTTTCATCAATTAATTCGATCAATCGGATTTTGGTTTCGTGATGCTGCTTATCTGAAATCCGGAAATAGTGAAGAGGAACTCGTACACGCTGATCAGGCTGAAGAAATCAGCAATTTTGTGGAAAATTATGCAGGATTTCAGC
>DATGCI010000108.1:0-6691 GCA_035312185.1 bacterium | reverse complement strand
CTTGAAATCTTCCCAGGCCGGCGCTTTAAATTTTGGGTTCTGCAATAAGGCCGAAGGGTGATAAGTAGGAATCAGGATTCGATTCTTATACGTATGCCGGGATTGACGCAAATTTTTTAGGCTATCTTTTGAATCAAGAAGTGTATGAGCAGCCACCAGTCCCAAAGCAACTATAATATCGGGATCAACAGCCTCGATTTCCTGCTCAAGATAGTCAATACAATTTTGTATTTCATCATGATGAGGATTGCGATTTTTAGGCGGACGACATTTAACAATATTAGAGATAAAAACATCTTCACTAGTCAGGTCAATAGCTGCCAGAATTTTATCAAGTAATTGTCCTGATCGGCCAACAAAGGGAATTCCCTGTTTGTCCTCTTCCCGGCCGGGCGCTTCACCAATTAACATCAACCGAGCATCGGAATCTCCATTTCCAGGTACTTTATGGTTAACAGTTTTATGCAGAGGACACTTTTCACATTTTTCAAGAAGTCTATGAATTTCTTCCAGTGGATTTTCAGCCCCTCGCTCTTCCACCTGTTCATCCAAATAAATTTCACCTGGGTACATATCACATTGCTGGTGAAAATATCTTTTTATATCGTCTCTAATATCAGTCATTTTCCTCCACTACAGTCTTGATAAGCTGTTCTGCAATTTTGCGCTTTGGGGCTTTGGGGAATTCAAATCGTGATCCATTTTTTGCAAACAATGTAATCTGATTAGTATCGGATTCAAATCCTACTCCCCTTTTTGAAGGATTATTCCAGGCCACAAAATCCAGACCTTTATTTTTCATTTTATCAATTGAGCGATCGGAACCTTCTTCAAATTCAACACTAAAACCAACAATACAGGCCTGGCTGTCTTTCTCTCTAAAATTTTTAACCAGGTCGGGATTAACTTTAATTTCCAGACTGCTTTTCAGACTGCTTTTTTTAATTTTGGATTGATCCTGTTGGGAAGGAGCGATATCCTCGACTGCAGCCGCCATAAATAAATAATCTGTCCCACCAGCATACTCCATAAGACTGGCCTGCATTTCCCGGGCTGATTGTACACTAATTTTTGTTACTCCCGGTGGGGTGGATAAATTCGTCGGTCCGCTGATCAGGGTAACAGAAGCGCCCTCTTTGGCTGCTTCATTGGCAAGAGCATAACCCATTTTCCCTGAAGAACGGTTACTTATGAATCTTACCTGATCCAGATATTCACGGGTTGGTCCTGCTGTGACGACAACATTTTTACCGGCTAAAAGATCCTCTCCGTGCAAATATCGATGAAACTCTTCCACAATCACTTTCGAATCTGCCAGGCGGCCGGTTCCTTGATCACCACAGGCCAATTCTCCTTCATCAGGCTCTATAAAACGGTATCCAATTTCTTTTAGAGCGGAAATATTCTTCTGAGTGACAGGGTTGTTGTACATATTTACATTCATGGCCGGCGCAAAAGCAACCTTCCCATTCTGACTGGCCAGAATAATTGCGCTGAGCAGATCATCGGCAATTCCATTGGCAACGCGAGCAATCAGATTAGCAGTGGCTGGAGCAACCAGAATTCCGTCAGCTTTTCCCAGCTCAATATGGCGGGTTCCGGCATTTTCATCGGCAAACATCTCAGTAAAGACTTCTTTGCCGGTCAATGTGTTAAAAGTCAAAGGAGTGATAAAGTGAGTTGCTGCTTGAGACATTACAACCTGAACCTGAGCGCCCTCTTTGATAAGATTACGGGTCAGCAAGGCTGATTTGTAGGCAGCAATACTTCCGGTCACTCCCAGAACTAAATGGTTCTTCTCGAAGAGCATAATTTATTCGTCCGAGTTTCTCAACTCATATTCAGATTTGCCCTCCATAACTTCCTTCAACGCGATTGTTGTAGGCTTTTCCATTTCATCCCAATTAACATCTTCTTCATCAACATAAATTGTTTCTTCCTGTTCTTCGCGAGCATCAGGCATAGGATATTTTGCTATTCTAAGTTTGTTAACCTGTTTGGCTCTTTTGGCAGCCACAAGGCAAAGTTTGTAAATATCATCGGACTGCTTGTTAAATTCATCTAAACTTATCGGCATATTAAACCTTCTCCTTTATTATTTGATGGATAGTATTTACGGTTTCATCTAGATCATCATTGATAATGGAAAAATCAAATTGATCTTTATAACTCATTTCCACATTTATTCTAAGATTTCGCTGTCTAATTGTTTCCTTGCTTTCTGTGCCCCGTTTCCCCAATCTTTTTTTGAGTTCATCCAGACTAGGAGGTAAAAGAAAAACAGAAAAGCTATCATCCGGATATAATTTTTTAATTCGCATAGCGCCTTTTACGTCAATGTCAAGAAGCATGAACTGACCTTTTTCCAGAGCCGCTTCCAGGGTGCTTTTCAGCGTACCATAATAATTATCAAAAACCGATTCCCATTCCGCCAGATTATCTTCTTCAATGTATCTTTCAAATTGGCGCTTGCTTACAAAATGGTAATCCTGCCCATTAGTTTCATTTTTGCGAGGCTTTCTGGTGGTACAGGAAACAGAAAAAGCATACCGTTCGGATTTTTTCATCAATTTCCGGCATACAGTCGTTTTACCTGTTCCTGATGGGGCTGAAACTGGTATAAGAAGTCCTCTATCATTCATAAAATATTTCTTACCTGCTCTTTAATTTTTTCTACTTCATTCTTGGATTCTACAATAATATGAGAAATTTCAGAATTGTTGCATTTGGCACCGATTGTGTTCAATTCTCGATGAATTTCCTGCGCCAAAAAATTGAGTTGTTTACCGGCTAGTTTTTCACTGTCCATATATTTACGAAACTGCTGAACATGGCTTGCGATTCGGTCACATTCTTCAGTAATATCAATTTTTTTGGCAGCCAGAGCGGCTTCCTGCAAAATTCGATCTTCATCAATATCAGATTCATCCAGCAGATCTTTGATGCTGGATTTATACTTTTCGTAGAGTTCATCTTTTATATTATCGGAGCGGGATACAACATTTTTAATGTTTTTTTCTATATCTTCAATATAATCTTGTAAGCGGTCATAGAGGGCTTGGCCTTCTTCCCTGCGCATACCATCGACATCCTGAAGCGCAAGTTTCAATCCCTCTTTGATTTTTTGGCAAACAGTTTCAGTGGCAATATCATCTTCCTCTAGTAGTTTATCTGAAAATTGCAAAATATGGTCGATGGTAACATCATCATCGAGATCGAGGGAATATTTTATGTCACTGAGACTAGAATAGATGTTTTTCAGTTTTTTGGAATTAAAATGCAGGATTTCCCGGCCTTCTGCCTGCTCTTCCACTTCAATTTTTAGATTGATACTGCCTCTTTGGAGGGCTTCTTTTATCTGTCTGGTTAATTTGATCTCGTGGTCGGACAAAAAATCAGGAATACGGGGATAAACTTCGATATAACGATTGTTAACAGCTCGCACCTCAATAGTAATGTTGCCTATCGAAGTGGTCACACTGCGCTTTCCATATCCTGTCATACTTTTGATCATATCTGGCTCCCTAAATCAGATTGGAATTTAATAAAAAGCCGTTCCAGTTGCAAGGTTATCAGATTATTTATCATATTTATTTTTAGACCTTTACAGGTAAAATAGTTTACATTCTTTCGGGCGCTTCTATACCAATAATATTCAGACCATTAGCCATTACAGTCTTGGTTGCCTTAACGATTTCCAGACGCGCCAGAGTTAGATCTTTATCATCGCTAAGAACCCGGCACTCAGTATAGAATTTATGAAAGGCGGTCGCCAATTTTTCCAGGTAGCGGGTAATGTGCTGGGGCTCCAAGCTTTCGCCGCACAATTTGACCACCTCTTTGAATTCTTCAAGCACATACAAAAGATCTAGAGTTTCCGTTTCTGATAGCAATTTCAGAGATCCAGAGCTGTCAACATCAACGCCCCTTGCACGAGCTTTGCGCAAAAGGCTGCATATTCTAGCGTGAGCATATTGTAAGTAAAAAACAGGGTTCTCCTCACCCTCTTTCTTGGCCAGATCGAGATCAAAATTCAGCTGACTCTGAGCTTTGCGCATTATGAAAAAATAGCGGACAACATCTTTGCCAACCTCATCAATTAATTCATCAAGAGTTACATAATTGGCTTTTCGAGTTGACATTTTTACTTTCTGATCTCCACGCATGAGCGTTACGAATTGATGAATAACGACCTCAACTTTGTCCGTTTCCAGTCCAAGAGCACGCAAGCCTGCTATTACATCGGGATAGGTAGCATGATGATCAGCACCAAAAACATCAACGATTCTATCAAAATCACGCTCAAACTTAGTTTTATGGTAGGCCATATCAGGTAAACGATAGGTGGCTTCATCAGCAACACTTTTCCATAGAACTCGATCATCATCGACACCATACTGACTGCCTTTGAACCAGATCGCTCCGTCTTTTTCATAACTGGCGCCAATAGATTCAAACTTGTCTAGCACCTCATCAATTTTGCCATTCTCATAGAGAGTCTTTTCATTGAAATAGCGGTCAAATTCTATTCCCAGAGTTTTAAGCGTATTATTAATATCTTCGAAAACGGCCTCTTCAGCATACTGGCGAAATACAGAAGCGTCTTTGTTGTCTTTGTATTTGTCACCATGTTCATCAACAATTTTTTGAGCGACTTCTTTTATATATTCCCCTTGATAATAATCCTCCGGCATTTCATCATCAAAGCCCAGTAATTGACGATATCGAACATAGGTCGAATAGCCTAGAATCCTCATCTGGCGACCAGCATCATTGTAGTAATATTCGCGATACACCTGATATCCATTCCAGTTTAAAATGCGGGCAATACAGTCTCCCAGTACAGCCTGTCTGCCGTGCCCAACTGTAAGCGGCCCGGTTGGATTGGCACTTACGAATTCAACGATTGTCTTCTGCCCTTTTCCCTGTTCATTTTTACCAAAATCATCTTCCTGGTTTTTGATTTCAGTAATAATTGATTGAAGGGCTGATTTGGTCATAAAGAAATTAATAAAACCGGGACCTTTTATTTCCACTTTATCAATAAGATCAGGTCTATCAGGAATGTTTTCTACAATAGTTTCTGCAATTTCACGAGGCGGTTTTTTGAGATAACGGGGCAATTTCATAGCCAGATTAGTAGAAAAGTGGCCGTGAGAGCTCTCTTTTGGTCGCTCTATTTCTATCATTGAGTAAAGATCATCAATTTTACGGTCAAGCCCCGAATCTTTCATCGATTGAAAAATCAATTCTTGAATTTTATTGTTCATTGTTCTCCTATTATTTGACAACCGCAAATTTAAATTAACATCAGCCAACACGCAATCTTTTATTGCTTAAAAAATAGTGATTAACAGCAAAGTTTATCAGAATTGCATGAAATTAGGTGAGATTAGAAAATATATCAAATTAGATTAATTATCACAGACCAGCATTCAATTATCAACAATTTCCGGAATAAATTTTTGTCAAACCGACCAATTTTCGATTTTTTCCCTTACCGCCGGTTTAATATAAAAGGTCGAATTTTCGTCAATGTCTTTTACAATTTCGACCAAAAAGTTGACCCTGTGTTTCAAAGGAGCATATTTATTGATTACGATGCGTTTATTTTGATGGACAATACACTGGCCAGGCTGGAATTTTCCCTTTCCACTATACACCAGATAGCCTTTTCTCTCCAGAATCTCTTCTAATTCGCCCTGGAGACGATTAAGTTCTTTTTTTGTATATCTTGCCATAGCACCTGTGTTGATTTACAAATTATAAATATTCATCCCGGTTTTCACATCGAAGCCTATTTACCAATTTTTTAACCTTTTCGGTTTCGCCCCGTTTAGCAACAATGGTGGCATTTTCTTCCTGAACGATAACAAGGTCTTTAACTCCAATTGTCGAAATCAATTGGCCATCACTATAGATATAACAACCGTTAGTATCAACGGCTTTTACGTTTTCACCTTTGAGGACGTTGTCATTTTCGTCCTTTTCTTCAAGTTCATAAACAGCATCCCAGGAACCTACATCATTCCAGGTGAAATTGCTTTTTACCACATAAACCTTCTTAGCCTTTTCCATGACACCGTAGTCAATCGATTCTTTGCGAATTGTGCCCCATTCCTCTTCTAATTTTTCCTGATAATCGGGCTTTCCAATTTCGGGATAAAGTTTTTTCAAACTGTGGCCCAGATCAGGCAGATGTTGATCGATCTCTTTGAGAATGGTTTCCGCCTGCCAGATGAACATTCCACTATTCCAGAGAAAGTTACCATGCTCTAGAAATTTTTGAGCAGTATTTTTATCAGGTTTTTCTGCAAAAGTTTTGACTTTATAGACGCCCTCTTCGATTTTGTCAGATTGATTGTACTGAATATAACCATATCCTGTGGCCGGTCTGGTTGGTCGAATGCCAAAAGTCACCAGGGCGTTATTGTTGAGGGCAGCCTGACGACCTTTTTCAACACATTCCTCAAACCGGGCCAGATCACGAATCAAATGGTCAGATGGAAAAATTCCAATCACAGCATTCGGATCTCTTTTGTGAATCAAATTGGCAGCCAGTCCAATACAGGGAGCTGTGCTTTTACCGGACGGTTCGCTTATATAATTTTCCTCGGGTAATTCTTCCAATTCATCATGGATTTTCTCTCGTAAATGCTTTCCTGCAACAACATATATTTTGTCAGTGGGA
>DATGCI010000107.1:0-11523 GCA_035312185.1 bacterium | reverse complement strand
GCGAGTTCATCAAGTGGTCCTTTAGAAACTATTGACCGCATATTGCCGCTATATGTATCCAGACCATAGGACTGATCAATACTATTTTTTGACAGCCCGCGATAAAATTCTCCATTAGTTGTAGGATCGGCTGCTCCAACTCCGCCAAAATTAGCAAAAGTTGTAAATTCTGGTTTGATCTCCTTTTCTTCACCAACTTTTGAAATACCTACTACATCCCAGCCAATATAGGCATCAGGAACAAAATCATCCTCGCCAGTACCGCGATGATCAGTTTGAATTACAAATTGGCCTTCTGTATACCAGAAACTAATGTCGTCATTTAGGTCCAGACCCTTTGCGAAATTACCACTATGAGGATCACTATAAGAGGCAAAATAAATATCTTTCCAGGCTGAGTCATGTTCATTAATGAAATAGTAATCATAGAACACAATGTCCAGATACCATTCATTATCCCAGGCAAAACAGCGACTGATCACATGAGCATTCATAAGTTTATCAATACCATCGGTCTTAAGAGCATCCGGAGCTTCCGGAGTTTCAGATGTAACTTTGTAATCATAGTACTGTGAAACCAAATCCCGGTGTGAAATGGGATAATAATTTTCACTCAAAGTACCATTATCTTTGAAAAAATCAGTTACTGTATTGGGATCGATATTAGGATCTTGCTTTTCAAATCTGCTGGTTTCATAGATAGTATCAGCAGGATTAAAATCAGGAAAAAATTCGTGAACAGTTCCCCATAAAGAATTGTATGCAGTAGAAATACTGGCCAAAGTATCGCCACCGACAATGGCACCAATCCAGAACCCTGATTCATAAAGAAAAGTATTGCTTGAACCACCAGGGTAGTTTAGAGCATAGGGATATCCAGCAATCCCCACATGGCCGGGTAACTGAGCTCCCATATTACTATATAGAACTTTAAAATTGTTGATATTCTGGTAGGTGAAATCACAATTAGGCGGTGGAAATACATCCTGAGCAGTCAATAGACCACTTCCAATCATTATTACAAATAATATGACTATTTTTTTGGGCATTATACTTTTTATTGTATCCTATTTGACAATTACAAATTTACCAACCTGTTTGAAATCGCTTTCAGTCCCTTGTCCTTCAACGACAAAGTAGTAGATCCCACTACCCACTGTGTGGTTATTTTTATTCAATAAATTCCAGCTGGCAATGTTATGGCCTTTTGAGGCTCGATCATGGGTTAGTTCTCTTACCAGAATTCCATTTAATGTAAATATTTTTATACTGCAACTTGCCGGTAGATTCATAAATGCAATTCTGCGATCAATTTCATACCATTCATCACGCAATTCCTGAGTAGGATATTCCCAGGCAGGATTTTGAGAATAATCCATATCAGCACGATAGGGATTGGGTACTGCATAAACCTTTTCTGTACTTTGATATTCAGGTTTAGGACCAGGCATAGTGCCTTCCACCTGATAGGTAACGGGAGATTCCAGCGGGCCAACACCGGCAGAATCATCGCGTATATCATAGGATGTGACTGCGTACCAGTATTTTAAACCATTTTTCAGACCAGTATCAGTGAATTCATATTGTAGGCCGGAATCATAGCCGTGGCCATTAATACTATCATACTGAGCAACTAGATTCCAGGGACCTTCTGGTCCTTCCACACTTCTATAGACTTTAAAACCATCGAAGTCATATACAATACCATCATTTCTGGAATCATCGCGGGATTCAGTTGGTGGATAGCCTTCATAACTATCTTTCCAATGCCAGTCAATTGTAATAGCATGGTTTTGAGGTTCTACTGTGAATTTGGGCGGATTCGGCGATTTGGGAACCTGAAAGCCACCTTTGTATAGACTACGGGCGCTTTTCATACTTTCCCGTAATTGTTTGATGCCTTTACCACCAGCCAGAGCAATTGTAACCCGCAGAGTATCACCGGGTGCCACTTCTTCAATTGGTCCTTTACCAATCAATCCGCGCATACTTCCATAGGACTCTGCATCGTAAGTTCTATCAATTGCATCTTTGCTTAATTGCCGGTAATAATCGGAATTGGTATGAGGATCATTAGGACCATGTTCCCAGCTCCAAAATCTTGTATTCAAGTCTTTGATCGGATCTTTTTTTCCAGGACGTGAAAAACCAAGCACATCCCAGCCTATCAATGCACCATCTTCCATATCGTCACCACCAGTTTCAGGATGATCTCCCTGGACCATAAATCTTCCTTCTTCATCCCAATAACTAATATCATCATTAATCGATACACCCTTACTAAAGTCACCACTGTGAGGATCACTATAGATTCCAAAATGGACATCAGTCCAGGCTGAATCATTATCATTGATCAGAAAATAATCATAGAAAACAATATTGGAATACCATTCATTATCCCATGCGTAAATTCGACTGATCACCCGGGCATACATCAACTTTGTCAATCCATCAATTCGAAGAATATCAGGTGCTTCCGGTGTCGTACTTGTGACTTTATAATCATAATACTGGGATAGCAGATCATTATGAGAAATTGGATAATAGTCAGGATGAAGCTGGCGGTTTTCAGCGAAGTAATCGGTAACAAGATTAGGGTCAACATCCGGATTTTGTTTCTCGAACATACTTATCTGATAGATAGTATCAGCCGGATTAAAATCGGGAAAAAATTCATGGACACCACCGCCGGGAGTTCCCTGAGAATCCCAGGCACCTGATATACTGGCTAGAGTATCGCCGCCAACAATACCGGCCAACCAGAAACCACTTCCAGCCAGGAAAGTATTGTTGCTGCCCTTGGGATAATTCAAAGCATGAGAGAATCCTGCCACAGCAACATAGCCTGGATTAGGATAGCCGAAATTGCCATACAACATTTTTACATTATTAATATCCTGGTATTGGAAATCACAATTAGGAGGAGGAAAAGCCTGCTGAGAAAATAGTAGATTAGCGCCCATTACAAGTAATAATATAAAACTGAAGATAAAATTATTTTTTAAAGATTGGAACATTTTATCGATAATCCTTTAGTTAAAATTAATTTTGATACCCAGCCTTATTAATCTTTCCCAATTATAGGTGTTAATTCCTCGGGCAAAAAGAACATCAGGATACATCATATATTGGTCGGAAGTTCCAGATAAGTCACCATAATCAAGAACTTCTCCAGTTCTTCTGTTGAATCCACCACCTAAATTTAGATTTCTGAAATTGAGTAGATTCTGGGCTTCCACAAATAGACGAAAACGAAAATTACCTGCTCGGAAACCTTTCTGAAAGTCAGCATCAAGATGAAATCGGTTCGGTCCAGTTGAACTATTAGCCTCAACAAAAATCTCATTAGGTATTACTGGAGTATAGGGGTAACCACTGTTAGCACGGAATATGAGATTCATACCAATATCTTTAAAGTAGGTACCGAATATTTGGACTGGTTTAGTTTCAGGTACATGAAAGGAAAATTGCAATTTGAAAGCATGATTAATATCATGTCCAACTCTCTGAGCTCTCACAGGAGGCGGTACAGTAGAGCCCTGTTGATAGGCATCCAGAGAAGCCAAACTGAAACCTCGGGCCAATAAATAAGTGTAATTGGCAGTAAAAGCGTAATAATTTGCATATTCTTTTCTAAGTTCTGTTTCAAATCCACGACTAGACCCAAATCCAGTATTTTCATAAACAACATTGATTGGTTCAGTATCAGTTTGGCGGGCTCCAATAGCGTCAGCATAATCTTTACCAAATATTTTCACACGTAATACCCAGTCTGGTATAAATTCAGATTCTACACCAACCTCATAGTTAATTGATTTACGGGGATTAAGATTAGGATTACCAATCACACTATTTAGAAATGGATCGCGATACATCTGTCCAAAAGAAGGCTGCTGAGCAAAATATCCATAATTAAAGAAGACTTTTGTACTTGTATTAGCCGGTATAGACAATCCAAAGCGTGGACTGTAGGCAGTTTTTATACGATCAAATTCGTCAATATCGGATCCGGTTTTTTCATTAAATGATTGAATGTATTCATTTGAGTTAATTGTGCTTCCGTGAATATAATAATCGCCTCGCAGTCCGAGTAAAATGTACATTCCGGCATAATCGATCCGGTCCTGGAGATAAAAGGAACCCCGTTGCGGAGTATCATTAAAATACCAGCGTAAATTACCATAGCGTGGATATTTTCCAGGAACAGTATCACGTTCTGCATAATAATTCTGAAAATTTGACACGCTTAAATAATCAAGATTTTTGTATTGGTAGGAGAAACCAGCTTCAACTTTATGAATTTTTGCAATATGTTTAACGAATCTAAAGTCAAAATCAAAAACATCACTACTTGACTCATTCAGACCTTTGTGTAACCCCTGGTCAACAAAATGATCTTTGTCTATATCTACATTTTCAGGTGGTGGAATATATTGAGGATTAGTATTGGCGTAATTAAAGTCATCCGGATCATATCCAATATTCTGATATTCATGAAGAACAGAATCCATACCTGACAAAGTAGTCGTACCAAAGGAAGTATCACCAGTAGCAAAGTTAAACTGATAGTCCCAGGTATCTTTGGGAGATTCCAGACCTAAAAGTCCACTATAACTATTGATCATCTGGTAGGAAGCATTAACTCTGTAATAAGTATTCTCAGAAAGACTATGTCTAAAAATTGTGGTGAACTTATTAACATTGTTTCTACTGATGCCCACGCTATTGGGTAAATTTTTCCAGGCATAATTATAGCCTTTGTTAAAACTGTTCTGATATCGATATTTAAGATTCAATCTAATTTTATCTACTGGACGGTAATCAATTTTAGCAGTACCTTTATAATTTGTATGCTGATGATTAGGAATACTGAGCGGACCGATCTGAGTTTCACCATACTCGCCTCCCATATGATAGTAGCCATCTTTTAGAGAAGTAGTTAAAGTCGTTGAAAAATTACCACTCCCCGGCAAAAAACTTAGGGGACCATTGAGACCTATATAACCATATTTGTAACCTTCATTTCGACCAGTAGTGATCATATCAGTTTTAGTGTGGAAATCGATATCAATATAGTCTTTACCAGATTTTGTAATAATATTAATAATAGCACTTTGAGCATTTCCATACCGGGCGCTAAATCCACCTTTGATAATCTCGACCTCTTTGATCTGGTTGATATCAATATCCACAGCATTAACACCAGTAATTGGATTGGTAGATGGAACACCATCAATCAGATACATGACTTCATCACTGCGACCACCTCGAACATGCAAGGCTCCATCAACTTCGACAACACCAGCCTGCATAGCAAAAAGATCAGAAGCATTTGTAGCAACCGGCATTCGTTGAATTTCTTCACTATTGATAATTTCAGAACTACTTGATGTTTTTACATCCACAGCTGGTTTTTTGGCAGTTACTACCATGGTCTGGCTCTGAATTGCTTTCGGTTTCAATTTGGCGTTGATTTTTCTCATTCTATTTTCAGAGACTTCCAGATTCTGGACTACATATTTAGCATATCCCATATAAGTAATGTTCATGTTATAAGTACCAGCAGGAACCGGTGAAATTAGATAAGCGCCATTCTTATCAGTTGCAGCACCATAAACTTCACTGGAATTATCTACATTTGTGAGGATAACATTGGCACCGGTAAGCGGTTCACCAGATTGAAAATCAGTTACAATACCCTTCACAACACCGGCTAAAGCCAGACTAGAGGTCATGACTATCAAGACGATAATTTGTAAAAACTTGACTGTACTTTTTCTAAAATTAAAACGATTTTTTGTCATCTTATAAATCCCATTTATTTTAGTTAAAATGGTTTATCTTCTGTGAAATATTCACGTACTTCATTGAGAATGGTTACAGCGCTTTCGGTTGTGAAATAATAGAGAGGGAATCCGCAAAAAACTGTGCGATAAGTATCATTGTAATAACCGGTTCCAACAGTAGATCCATTCCATCCAACTCCGCCACTATCAGCAGTTGTATACTCAAATACAGGTTCAGCGAAATCACCAATGTGATCATCAAGGATAACTGTTATTTCGTCTATTCCACCGATTGTTTGAGAATATTTTGTATCATCAGCATAAGCTGTATCCTGTTCCTGGGAAAGAACAACTCCCTGTAATTTATTAGGAGCGTCGTTATAATAGCCATTCAAGTGGAGCGCATCTTTGGTAAAATTACCAAAATATTTCAATTTTTCTGTGACTTCCATTCGATCCAGATTATCAAGTATCTGCCGGCTGGTAATCCACAGATTTCCACCAGTATCCAGAAATTGCCACAATGATGGAATATAATCACTTATATGTGTCTTTCGATTGTGTTCACAATGGTAAAGGATATTGTCATATTTTTTGAGAATCTTCATTGGTACAAGTTCTTTTTGGTAATAATCCCATTGATCGAAATCATCAACGCCAGCAGTTTCAAAAACTTCTTTGAAGAAAGCCTGTTCAGATGCGTCACTTATTCCAAATCGAGAATTATAGGTATCATCAATGATCAACCATTTTTCAGGATTTTCCTCAGGCAAGTAAAAATAGAGGTCCACTACTGCTGGTGTTGTATCTGATTTGAAAGCGGTGTTTCTTGAGCGAACATATAGTTTATGAGCCCCTTCAACCTGACCATCAATTAACCCCGGATCTAGATATAAAACCGTATCAGCAATAAACTCTGACCATTCTCCGTCATCAAATTTATACTGGTAATCCATTATCCCTGGAGGGAATTTATAGTTAAAGGGATTTGGCTGTGAGCCCTGAACTACTGATCTGATACCTGACCAGAGTATATCAGATTCCGGTTTAACTAAGAGTGTATCATTAAAAGTATCATCATTAGATGGATACATTATTTCTGTTTCCGGATTAATACTTTGTCGAGTGTAAATTGTTAGCGTATCAGGAGTGGGATCGATTCGATTTTCTCTATCCTCAGCTTTTACAATTATTGTCTGTTTATTGACCCTATCTTTGGAAGGGAACACAATCTGTTCTTGCTCATCTGGTGTAAATTGCCAGTCCTGCTCCAGAGTTTCCTGACTATTAACAAATTCTGTGATTATTTTATAATGAAAACCTTTGACAATATTGTTGGGAGCCATTCCCCGCCAGCTAATTGTTTGCACAGTAAGATAAAGAACGGAGTCCGGATTATTTGGTGCGGGAACATTCAAAATTTCAGTATCCGGAGGCTGAAGTTCATTCTTATCTCCACCTAGCTGGGGATCCAAAACATCTGAACAACCTAATAAGGACACCAGTGCAGTAGCTAATAAGATTCTGTTTATCATAATAGATATTTTTCTTTTCATTTTTCTACTCTTTGTTAATTTTAACGCTTTCAATGGCCATACTATCTAAACCAACGGTATTAAAATGAAATTGGTCTTTAACTCGGGTGATACCTTTGTCAACTCTAAAAGTTATATAAACATCAGTAGTCTTTTTCTGTTCAAGGTCAAATATATTTTCAATACTAACCGTTGTATTAGCATACTCACCCTGGTAAGTTAATGGATAACTTTTACCATTAATCACAAAAGAGGTGTCCAGAGGACTCATCTGAAACCTTAATTCATCATATTCTAGCGCAGGAACCGATCCGTAAGCAACCCGGTAAGTAGTATCGATTTGACTTAGCATATTGATTTTTGGGGCTTTTGTACGATCCTGTTGAAATTGATCTTTTTCCTGATAGAAATTTGTATAAAGACTGTCATTATATAATCGGAAATTGGTGCACTGTACTTTGAGACTATCATTTTCCTGAACTTCCTGGCCAAATGCACTATTTTCAGGTATTTCAAATTGAACCCATATACGAATATAACCAGGATCATTAACCTCATTCTCTGATACAGGTATGTCACAGCTGAACATAAAAATTAAAAATGTTAAAAATATCAAATAAAAGAATTTGATTTCTCTCATCCGCAATACTCCAAAGGTTTATATTGATTAGAACAATTCATCCAGTTTTAAGACCTTTATAATTATATCTTCCTCTTTGATTTCATAACTAGACAGATCCTGATTATCGTTTACTATGCCAAAATTATTTTTCTTCAGAAGGGCAACTTTGTGATCTTGCAAGATTGTTATTCCAACTGGTGGGGCATCCATCTCAACACTGAGATCGACAAATTCACGTTTAACAGCACCGGAAAGCCCTGCTGAATCCAGTTCATGAGGAGTCAACGTCTCTATGGATTTACCAAATACACCCTCTTTAAGAGAAGAAAACCAGATTGAATCAGGCAAAATTGCTTTAACCAAAAGATTTCTCTTGTTTCCATTTGTTTCGCCATATTCATTTAAAATACAGGTAGTATCATTAATAATAGCAATATCACCAATATGAACATCTTCGGGTCTAACTCCATCATAACTTTCTTCCATCACCTCGTAAAATGTGCCCATTTCCGGAGTTCCACCAATATCGGAAGGGTTAACTTTAAAAATCCGTCGTCTACCTTTGTAGATGTCAAGTGTATCCACAATATGAATATTTCCCAGACTATCGACTTCAATAGGATAATTTTCCAGATAGTTTTCGAATACTCCGATCATTGTTTCATTATTGAGAAGCTCAAGCCCGGATATACCACCATTAGCCAGGTGATTTTGGTAAACTGTTCGTAATCCATCATAGGGACTCAATTTTCTGACTACATTGCCCTGCTGATCTTCATCTTCACCCCAGCGTCCTGTTGCCTGTAAAATCGATGGCCCGTATTGATCTCCCAACCAGTAGGAATTACTATAAGGATCAAAAGTAATCGCTTCAGGGTCTAATCCAGTATTCTCAATATTCATATCAGAATTATTAAGATTAATTTTCTCTTCAACATAACTCTGAGATGGGGTACCATCATAAATTGTACCGAATAGGCTTCTAACTTTTATTCTCTCATCTATTTTAATTTTACCATCTTCGAGAGTCAGCTTTACAATTTCAGGCTCAAAATCTTTGGCCAAATATTTGACTTCCAGTTTATCGCCGGCATCATTTTCTAGTCGAGGGCCACCATTTGTTACTGTTAGAAAATTCTTGCGCCCTAAATAGTCTAAAGAAGAAAATCCACCAAGTTTAAACTCATCATTGTTTTCCATCTTTGGTAATTTTGAATAAGAGAGAACGTAGTCACCACTAAAAGAAGGATTCGAAATTAGGACAGTATCAGTCTCACAGGATTGATTAAAAAACATCAATAGGCCAACCAGAGTAAATACAGAAAAGATGGAATGCAACCTCTTATTTTTCATAAAATCTCCAACATTTTATCAACTTATTTGCTTATAAAAAATTAATTGTGGTTTCGATTATTAATTGTTTGGAACTGAAAAATCTACCCACCCTCACCTTACTTGTTTATTTTATTTTTTCCAATATCACGGATTAATTTAAATTTTTTTTATTTAAAACAAAAGTATTTTTAAAAATTTTTTTTAATTATTTACATAAAAACCTGTAAGATGAACAATTTCAACTAATTTACTGTTTCCAATTATATTACAAATAGTCCCAACAAAAACCCCAACATACCAATTTATAAAAAATTCCAATTAAGAGGTAAAAATAATTTACTGCTATTTATTTTTTCTCCATAATCCTTATAGAGATCGTCTATAAATTCTTGTTTATTTACATTACTTTTACATTACAGGCTCATATTTATAACCTGTTTAAAAAATTTGGTCTAAAGGTCTTCCGGAACTGGCTATGAAATTATTTTAATATTGATAAATCTTTAAAATCTTCCAAACCGTACTTGAAATTATTGCAAAATCAAATCCCAATGACCGAGTCTAAAAGTGCCTCAATATTATCAATTTAACTTCCCTATTAAAAGTTACCCATATCCTTCACTCATTTTATAAATCCTATTTTGTATATTTTAATCTACTACATATGTATCAATCAAATCCAATCTTAGATTTTTAAAATAATTAACAAATTAAAGAATTTAACCCGATAAAATTTATTTAAATTACGTTTTTTTCAGTAATTCTTTAAATTTAGCAAAGGATACTAGTTTCTTATTTAATTCCATCTGGTTAATACATAAAATTTATCGCTAAAGACGATACTTAATTCGCCAAAAAAAATTGGCTGAGGGTGAAAATATTAATTATTCCTTTATCAAATTCAACTCAGTTAGATTCTCAACTTGATATGTCCATCCTTGTGGCGTCTTTAGAGTCCAATAGATAGAATTGGCTTCTTTTTTCCATTTCATCTTGATCAAATCATTTCTAACGGGCATACTGCCCTGGCACCATTGTAAATTTGATTTAGTAAATCGAATCTGAACTGTGCTATCTATCCGATTAACTCTATATAATCCGAGTGCAGCTCGATATACGATATGACAGGCATGGGAAGCAAAGCCGTGATTGCAACTGGCAGCAGTCGATTTATTTTCCCAGAGAGTGCCTGTTCTTTCGGCCATATATAGCCAATATTCTGGAATTTCCTTAATAATTGTCTGGCTTCTTTTGTATCGGGAAAGAATTTCCATTCTCAAATAATTACCAACAAAAGAATTGGCCGGCCAAATTTCTTTCCACAGTTTTTTATTCTCGCGCTGAGGCCCAAAATCGGTTGTCAAAATTTTCCACAATTCAGGATGAGATTTAGGTGAGGCCACATTAAAGAAAAAAGCAAAATACTGGCAGACCTCAGTCCGGTTTTCAGTCACCTCTAATTCACCGTTTTCATTCCGGACCGCATTATCAATAAAAAATTGTCCGTCAAAAGCCTGTTTTCGAATCACTTTGCGAATTTTTTCGGCTTCTTGTGCCAATTCATTTTTATCAAAAAGGCGATCGCCAACTGATAGAAATTCTGCATAGAGCATATTGGTTGGATAATTGACATCCTGGGTAAAAGCATTCGCCTTTGACCATTCTATAAATACCCATTTATCCAGATTCTCAAGTAAACCATATTCATTCTTAAATGGCTTAAAATAGTCAAGAAGCTGTTCATATTTGGTTTCAAAGGCCGAGACCAGATTTTCATCTCCAGTCCGTTGATGATACTCTTCCAATTCCAGAAACAGCCACATAGCCCAATTTGGAATAAAAAGGCTGTCGGGATGATCGGCTGGATAACACATAGGAAGCATACCTTCAGGCAAATGCTTAAAAGAGCGGGGCAGAAGAAAATTTTCCAGAAAGTTTTTCTCAATCCGCGAGTGTCCACTCAAATCAGCAGCAACCCGGGCTGAAAAATAACTGTCGCACAACCAGCCGGCGCGTTCGCGAGATGGACAGTCCATAAATATATCGCTTGCATTTTGACGATAGGTCTGGCGACCGGCTTCAAATATTTTATCTAGCCCTGGGTTACTTGATTCGAATTTCGCTGCAAAGACATCATCAGCAGCATATTCACGGATATAAATTTTTTCAATTTCGCATGAGCCTTCCATTACCATTAGTTTCACAAACTTCATATCATAGGGCTCAAAAGCCTCGATTTCATAGC
>DATGCI010000106.1:0-31595 GCA_035312185.1 bacterium | reverse complement strand
CATCGCCCAGTCCACCAACCTTGCAATAAGGGTCCATTTCTGAAGCAATAAAAATTATCTGCATATTATTCTGATTTTCTTTCTGGTGAGCACTAATCCAGATAGATTATCCCCCTTATTTTATAAATCAGATTTTTTTTGATACTTGCCCTATTAAAATAAATTGGTAAGCAGGGCAAAATATATGATACTATTTATAATCTTTTAACTTCCAGCTCAAATTTCAACTCTTTTTGTTCTCCTGGTTGAAATTCAAGAAAAATAAATGGAACTATTACAGAACTCTGATAGACGCGTTCAAATCCATCTTCCGAGTGGGAAACAGTTTCAATAGGAAATCTAAAGAATTCTGCAGAAAAATGGCTTTTGACAATAATTTTAAATTTATCATACTCATTGACGACTGCCATAGAATTGATATCAGGTTCAACAGCACTCGAATTGAGAGCACTTTTTTCGAGTTCAACCTGATCACTTTGATAATATCTATCCGGAGAATCGCCACCCAGCATTGCGAAATTAAACTCAGGACCGAAGCGAAAACTATTATTATCTTGTCCTTTATTTTCCAGTCGATATGTAACAATAATTTTGGAGCGGGTGAATTTGATATGTTTTTCCACTCGAAAAGGTTGCCAGTTGACCCAGCCATCGCGTTTCATTAAAATACTGCGGCGCCTTTTATCAATTTCATAATCATAATCGGCTTCAAGGAAATCGCTTTCCTCAAAATAATTGCCTTTCTGAAACTGTTCTAATGTTACTGATCGTGAAATAAAATGATCGTGCAGTGTTTTGCGAGGCTGATTATCGTAATTGAGGAGTTTTTCCAGGCCTTCTTCCTTTGCTCTTATTGAATCATGAATGCTAGCCCCCTGGTTGGCTTCAGTTGTTGCTTTTTTGACCTTGTTGTGATAGCCTTCTTTATAGCGGCGTAATGTGTTGAGTACATTGTAGGATTTGTCAGTAAGATCAAATTCCTCAATATAGCCTCCATCATGGGGACGAACTGCAAAAAATAGTTCTTGAGCAGTATTTGTGACCAGGATTTCATCGCGCCCATCCCGGTCAAGATCGGTTATCTCCATTCTGAATTTTTTCTCATCCAATTCCTGGTCAATGATTCTTTCAGCCTTGATCAGCTCACTGTAAATAGCATGTCTAAGATGTGGTAAGTATAGACCACCAAATAGACCATGCCAATAAGCACAATTACAAGTTCCTCTCAAAACGTGCTCACGGGCTTTTTGAAATCTATCATTATCTTCCAGCTCAGGTTTTTTCTCGCGAATTTCTTCCAGTTTATTAGAAAGATGGAGATATTTTTTTTGCATCCAGTTAGATTCATCATAAATATACTGGAAATTTCTCCACATACCACCTTTAAAAAAGGGTTTGATATCGGCGAAAGTGCCTTCCTCTTCAAATTTTTCAACATATTCTTCAAACTTTTGACCGGCTTCAGCAGGCAATGACCATTCGCTCATTTCAAAATAGGAAGCCGTTGGCAGATAAATACGTCCTTTAGGAGCATGATTGTCATAATATTCAGCAAAGGTTTTGGTTTTGAGCCAGTCTTGATTTTCCTGCAGCGCTGTAAAAAACTCTTCCAACCAATTTTCTTTGAATACAATGTCATGGGTACCTGGCCAAACGCCAAATTTTTCGCCATCATCAGCCATTACAATACATTTGTTTTCATCTTCCGAAACATATTTTCTAAGGTAGTCAATTGAATCCTGAGGATCTTCAAAGGGTATTGTATATCTTAGATTTTGGTTAATGGGATATATCCAGAGCGGATAGCCCTGTTCTTCAGTAATAAAAGCCCCATCCAGTTCTTCTTGCTGCATTCCAGCACCAAGAAAATGATAATCGTCAACTGTCACATATTTTATCCCTGCCTGGGCAATAGGTTTGGCCAAACCTGGTTCCCAGACTCTTTCAGTCAACCATAGACCGCGGGGTTTATATCCAAATCTTTTTTCTATATAATGGTTTAATTTTTCAATCTGAATGATTTTGTCTCTGTCAGGCAACATAGCCAAAACAGGTTCAAAAAAGCCTCCGGACAGAATTTCAACATTTCCATTTTCAACAAGACGGGCAATTCTGTCAATATAAGAGGGCTTGTTGTCTTCCAGCCATTCCAGCAAGCAACCACTGAAATGGAGAGTAATATGAATTTCTGGAAATTTCTCCAGAGTATCTATGAAAGGCTTATAGCTCTTATTAAAAGCTGATTCAAATACAAAGTCAAAGTTGCCAGTCGGTTGATGATTATGAATACCAAAGATAAAATTAATTTGTTCCACTTATAGTCCCTTTCTTTGCTTGGCCGATTTCTTTGAGAACGTGTACAAAGGGTGCAAGACAGTAAAAAAGGGTGTGGCCGAAACCACACCCTGACTTTGATATTTTACAGCATGTCAACCATTCTTTCAGCAAGATCAATAACCCTGTTTGTGTAACTATATTCATTATCATACCAGGAAATGATCTTAACCATATTCTTGTTGACCATTTGTGTTGCTTTAGCGTCAATGAGAGATGATTCTTTTTGGCCCATAATATCACGGGAGACCAATTCTTCTTCTGTATATCCAAGAATACCTTTCATCTCGCCTTCAGCTTTTTTCTTGAGCGCAGCATTGACTTCTTCTACTGTTGTTTCTTCAACATCAAGTAGAAAAACACCGTCAACGCAGGAACCATTAGGTACAGGTACACGCAATGCTTTACCATCAATTTTGCCTTCCAGTTCAGGAAGTACTTTTGTTGTGGCAATTGCAGCACCAGTAGTAGTTGGAATAATATTCTCAGCAGCTGTGCGTCCTCTTCTAATTTTGCTAGCAGGAGCATCAAGAACAGCCTGAGTTGCTGTATAACCGTGTACTGTGGTGATTAGACCTTTTTGGATACCGAATTCATCATTTAATGCTTTGGCTAAAGGAGCCAGGCAGTTTGTTGTACAAGAAGCATTAGAAACGATTTCATCATCAGCATCAAGGTCGTCATCATTAACGCCCAGAACAACTGTAGCATCGATTTTGTCTTTGGCAGGTACTGTTAAGATAACCTTTTTGGCACCGGCTTCGAGATGTTTTGCGATCTGATCTCTTTTTCTGAAAACACCGGTAGATTCAATAACAATTTCTACTCCTTTGTCATCCCAGCCTAAATTGGCAGGATCAGTCTCAGAAGTAACTTCAATTTTTCTTCCATTAACGATCATGTTATTACCGTCAACTTCGACAGTTCCGTCAAAACGGCCATGAACAGAATCGTATTTCAATAGATAGGCCAAATTATCAACGCCAACCAGATCATTGATTGCTACAACTTCAAGATCGGTTTTTTCTCTGGCTTCCAGAATTCTCAAAAAACCACGTCCGATTCTTCCGAAGCCATTGATTCCAATTTTTGTTGCCATTTTTTCTTTCTCCTATTTTAATTAAACTTACCTTAACACCGGAGACAAATTTACCTAAAATTTTCTACAAACTCAAAGAAATCGGGATATTAAATAGTAGCATTAATATAAATTATATATTTTATATTGTCAACAATTAATAACGCATTTTTGAACAACTATTCTATCAATAGAATATAAAGGCCTTTTTTCTCCTCTTCTTAAGCATAATAGAAAGACCCTCCAAATTTTTTGTATATTTTTTTACAGATAAACTCGCCAACTTGCATTTGCAGAAAAACACCGATAAATTTTGTCCTATGAATAAAAAAATCGATATTTTCTCAGATCAAGAAAAACAAAATGAGCTCAAGCCTCTAGCTGATAGAATTCGCCCTGATACTCTGGAAGGATTCATCGGTCAAACCAATATAGCAGGCCCGGGCAAAATTCTGTCTAAAAGTATTAAGCACGGCCGGATTTTTTCCATGATTCTGTGGGGGCCACCAGGAACAGGCAAAACCACATTAGCCCGAATAATCGCCAATCATTCTGATGCAAAATTTTATCAGCTTAATGCTGTGGCTTCAGGAGTCAAGGATGTTCGCAAAGTTATCAAGATCGGAAAGAATCGACATCAGCGGGGGGAAGCAACAATCCTATTTATCGATGAAATTCACCGATTTAATAAAGCTCAGCAAGATGCTCTATTACGGGCTGTTGAAAATGGTAATATAATTTTGATTGGCGCAACTACCGAGAATCCATCTTTTGAGGTAATCGCTCCTCTACTTTCCCGTTGTCGGGTTTTGCGTTTGAATTCACTCAGTGATCAAAACCTGGAATCTATTCTTGATAATGCTCTCAAAAATGATATGATTCTAAGGGAAATGGAGATTGAATTTGAAGAAGATGCTCGTAATTTTTTAATTAATTCGATTGGCGGAGACGCCCGCAAATTATTGAATGCTCTGGAAACAGCTATTGATATGGCTGATCAAGAAGGCAAGATACTGATAAATCATGATATTCTAAAAGAAGCCCTTCAGGATAGAGCTCGATTATATGATAAAAAAGCTGATTATCATTATGACACAATATCGGCATTTATAAAAAGTGTGCGAGGTAGCGATCCTAATGCTGCATTATACTGGATGTGTGTGATGCTGGATGGTGGTGAGGATCCTCTCTTTATTGCCCGACGATTGATTATTTTGGCTAGCGAAGATATTGGCAATGCGAATCCTTCAGCCTTGATGATCGCTCAGGATGGTTATAATGCTGTGCATTCAGTTGGAATGCCCGAGGCCGAAATTATCTTATCCCAGGTTACCACCTACCTGGCTTCCTCCCCAAAGAGCAATGCCGCTTACATGGCTTTGCAAAGAGCCAAACAGGCCGTCAAAAAAAGTGGTACTCACAACGTTCCCCTCCATCTCCGTAATGCTCCGACTAAACTTATGGAGAAAGAAGGATACGGAAAAAATTATAAATATCCTCACGACCACAAAAACCATTTTGTTGACGAACACTATTTTCCCGAAGATATGCCGGCTCAAAAATTTTACAGGCCAACTCGTATGGGAAGAGAGTCTCGAATAAAGGATAGGCTTGAACATTTCTGGCCTAAAAGATACAAGGCCAGTTCCCAAAATCAGGATGAATAAGTTCTGATTTTATATTTTTGCTTACCAGAATTTCAAATCTATTATTTCATTAAAAGCAATTTTCCTGATTCAAAAGATTGATTATTATACTGCAATTTATAGATATATACTCCACTGCCAATGCTGTTTCCCTTGAGGTCATTTCCATTCCAATTCATCATTTTGTAGCCTTTGCCTGTATATTGTTCTTCGGCCTGGTAGATTTTTTGGCCCTGCAAGTTGTAAATAAGCAATTCCACATTCCCGGCTTCCGGTAAATAGTATTTAATTTTTGTACTGGCATTGAAAGGATTAGGATAATTCCCCAGCAGAGTAAATTTTGCAGGCGTATCTAAACCATCCGCAATATTCTGATCATTTTCGGTTACAGTGAAATTGACAGGCAGAACCTGGACACTGCTACTGGCATCACTGAGTTCAATATTAAGTTGTGCGCTATAATTTCCCGGATTTAGACTGGTAGCATCACATTTTACAGTAAGATTATAATCTCCATTCGCTTCTATAGTGCCAGGACTATTTTCTAAAGATAACCATTTTGAAGTAGCTCCATAGCCTGTCCGCAGGCTCCTCATATCAACGTTTCCATAATTAGTATAAACAGTATCTTCAGGATTCTGCTCATCATAAATAACAATATTGTCAATAAAAAGTCCAGTCAAAGAAGGATCATCAGAAGTACTATAACCTCGATCAGAGGCAAAAACAAAGGCAAGATTGGCATTAGAAGCTTTATGATCTGTTAGGTTGAATTTTATATCTTGCCAACCCTGGCTTTTTCCGGCCCACCCAGGAATACTATCGCCCATATTCCATCCCTGAGTTTCGTGTCCAAAGCTCCATAGACTCTGACAACCATAATCAGGATATGTAGGTTCAATTACCTCCCTATCTGCAATACCATCAGTACTTATCCATACGTTCCAACCATCCCAGCCATCATAGCCGTATTCACTGGCACCGCCGGGGTCTTCTACAGCCCAATTAGCTTTGAATTCTAAAACAGGTTCAGTAAGGGATGCGAGATTCAAACTAGCAATATACAAGTACTGCAAAACTCGATTTTCATAACCCATAATTTCTGGGTCTCCGCACCACCAGGATGTTCCTTCGTAGGCATTAAAAGTATCAGGATGGAAATAAAAGCCATAATCCGTGGCAGCAAAATGCAGTGGGCTGGTGCCGGTATTTGTCAGAGTAAAATCGATTTTGACAGATTCACCCTGTTTAGCAGTAGCATTAATAGAATTTTGTTCAAAGGCAATATTGCCCTGCTGATTCTGATCATTCCAGATAAAGGGCATATATTCTCCGATATTACAGGCGCCCCATTTTATTTTAAAATAACCGGAATCAATCTTGCCATCATTGTCAAAATCAACACTATCAGGCCAATATTTTCCCCAGCTATTTTTGCATATCCAGGATGAATCAGCATCATCCCAGCCAACTAACAAAATAGCATGCCCACCAACTAAAGTGTCATTCTCAAGAGAAATATGCTCTCCAGTAAAAGGTTCATAAACACCGCCATCATAATAATAAAAACTTTCATAAACATCATAGGAAGTCGATACAGGGTGATAGAGCAAAGCATTTTTAATATTTTTGACCGAGGCTTCAGAACTTGTTACATAGCCCCAGCCTGGAATTTCATAAGCATGATCCTGCCAATTTGGTTCAGCTTCTTCTAGAGAAACTGTGTCAGAAGCATCATATTCAAGAGCCCATTCTGGAGGAATACCTGTTTCACGAGCCACATCTAGAGCAGCAGTAACCCAACCACCATCACAACCACCAGACGAGCCTTCAGAAAGTAAATATTGTTCTGAAAGATTAAAGGAGTTAACAGTATCCTGGCGATCATTTTCAATAACCCACCAGGATTCGGTTTGAGCAACTGCAGAAAACGACCAGCAGCTACCACAACTTGCCTGGTTTTTGACCGGCGTTACCCAGTTGCCATTATTCTTTCTCCAGTCAAAATGGTCAGGCAATTCAGCAGTTTTAGGAATCTGAATCATTTTATCTTGCGCTATTTTTGCAAGACGGTTATAATTAATGGGGGAACCTACCAGTTTTTTGCGTTCTTCCGGACTTAATCTTGTTACCCAGTTCTCTCCTGCTCGCCAATTTAAGCCTTCCTTTTTAATGGCCTTATTTAGTTGACCAACATCCAATTTAGCAAATACAGAATTACAAACTAAAAATATGATTAATATGGCCAGTCTCTTACTAAAATACTTTTCCATTTTTTGACTCCTTATTACTTTTCATAATCTCTGAATGATACTAATTTGGCAAATGTCATTACTCATTAAGATCCTAAAATAATTAATATTTTACTTGTAAACAAGTCAATTATCAAAACTATTGACTCAAAGTTGACTTTTATCACACTGTCACCTAAGTTATAAATAATGTGTTTGAGATTGTAAGTAAACTAAGGGGGAATGGACATGCAACTCAAACAGTTTTTTTCGGTAATAGACACACAAAATTTTTCAAAAGATAAAAATCTAGATTATACTGGAATTTATCCAGTTGATATGCTGCCTTTAATATATAATAAGGAGGAAAATCATGTGGCAATTATGGGTTAATTTCATTCTGGGCATCTGGGTATTTTTATCCGGATTAATCACAGCCCTCCAAGGAGGAATCAATTTAATCATTTGTGGAGTTATTGCCGCTATTCTAGGGTTCTGGGCCAGAAAGAATTGGCACGGTGTAGTAATTGGAATTATAGGCTTGTGGCTAATTCTGAGTGGTATTATTTTAGGATTACAAGCACCAATTAACTACATTATAGTCGGAATTGTAGTTGCAATACTCGGAATCTGGGGTGCTCTCCAACGCAAAGAGGATGTCACAGTTTAGCAGAATCCAAACATAACAAAGTTGCTAAGGCCAGTAGATTTTTTACTGGCCTTTTCTTTTTGGATTAACCTGCAATAGTCTAAGGAATGAAACGAATTGTAGTGGAAGATTTTTTATAAATTAGCCAAAACAAAGATAGCATAAAAATATACAACCGGAGAAACAATTATAATCGAGTCGAACCGATCCAATACTCCCCCATGTCCCAGTAATATGCTTCCAGAATCTTTGACTTCCATGTCTCTTTTAATTACCGATTCAATCAGGTCACCTATTTGAGTAAATATTCCGATTAGAGCACCTAATCCTAACATTTTAATCAGAGAGACTTCTGCTGGCACAAATTTAAAAAGATAAAAAATTAATACACTCAGAATACTACCCATAAATCCTGCAATTCCGCCAGTAATGGATTTATTAGGGCTGATTTTTGGTGCTAGTGGACGCCGCCCTAGCCAGCTACCAAAAGAATAGGCAAACGTATCGCAAACCCAAACCGTTACAACCATTATTAAAGTCAAATGAAAGCCCGATGGCTCAATCTGACGCAAAAGAAGAATAAAACACAAATTCAGAGGTATATAAACCGTACTAAATATTGAAGAGGCGATATTCCTTACCGAATTTCTAATATCACCGATCAGAATTGTAAGCAGCAGCATAACCGTGATCAATGGCACAGCATATTTAATCATATCAGGATTGAGTCCGGCAGTCAGAAGTAATATTAAACCAGCCAAAATTGTTGTATATCTTCCTGGCGGAAGTCCTTTATTATTAAGCAAATCAAACAATTCCCAGAGGGCAATACTGCTGACCAAAATAAGAAAAGCTGTCAGATAGACTCCTCCAAGATAAATAAGGCCAATTATCGCTGGGATACCCAGAAGAGCAATTGTTATTCTTGTAAGCAAATTTTTGGGTTCTATCATTTATCACTCCCCCATTTGACAACTCGAACTTTTACCTGGCCGACACCTTGGCGAACTAATCCTATTTTTTTTGCGGCCATATAAGAAAGATCGAGATCACGTCCTTCGATAAATGGCCCTCGATCATTAACTGTCACCAGAACGGATTTACCGGTTTTTAGATAGGTAACTTTAAGAACAGTTCCAAAGGGAAGTTTTTTATGAGCCGCAGAATAGCCATACATATTAAAAACCTCGCCATTAGAAGTTTTACGGCCGTGAAATTTTTTGCCATAGTAGGAGGATGTAAAAATTGCTGAATCACTGCCATTGATGCTCAGCAGAGGCGCATTGCCAGTTTTTGGTGGTTCTTTCGCAGCTTCTCTGCTTTTGGTCGAAGATTTAGAGCGGCTCGACTTTTTGCGGGGTTCATCACGATAATGATAGCGAGGTGCTGGAGTACATTGTAATAGAAGTAAAACTGCCATTAAAAGGGCTATGAATCTGGTCATATCTCCGCCTTTCCAATAATTTTCTGAAGGGAATTGATTTCATGTTGCCTACAATATTCAACTAGATATTTTTTTATTTCAACAACAGCAGCAGGATTCATAAAATGAACAGTTCCTAATTCAACAGCTGAGGCTCCAGCCAGCATAAACTCGATCACATCCGCTCCATCCGTAATTCCACCAATTCCAATAATAGGGATATCAACTTTCTGGGCAGTTTGGATAACTTTTGCAATTGCTGCTGGTTTAATTGCTGGTCCGGAGAGACCTCCGATGACTGAGTTAATTTTTGGTTTGCGAGTATGGATATCAATAGCTGCTCCATAAAATGTATTAACCAGTGAAACAGCATCAGCTCCAGCCTGTTGAGCTCGAAGAGCAAGACTACCAATATCAGTAACATTAGGTGATAATTTGATAATCAAATATTTATCAGTTTGTTCTCTGATCTTTGCAGTTAATTGATATAATACATCAGCATCTGTACCAAAAGCGATTCCACCTTTTTTAACATTCGGACAGGAGACATTGATCTCATAGCCATCGATCCAGCTTTCATTCTCCAGGATTTCAGCAATTTTCAAAAATTCATCCTGAGTTTCTCCGGCTATATTAACAATTAATTTTCCTGAATATTTTTTCAGGCCAGTTTTCTTCTCCTCAAGAAAAGATTGAACGCCAATATTTGCCAGTCCAATAGAATTGATCATTCCGCTAGGCGTTTCCACAATTCGAGGCGGAGGATTCCCTTTGCGCGGCTTTAAGCTCAGCGATTTGGTTACGATTCCACCATAATTTTCAATATCAACCACTTCGCCAAGGTCATCACCATAGCCACAGGTTCCCGACGCTGTCATAAGGGGATTATCCAGTATAAAATCCTGATTTAATTTAGTACTTAGATCAATCATCTATAATAATATCCTTTGCTTTGAAGATAGGGCCATCTTTACAGACTAAGACATAATCCTGTTCAATATGATCCTCTGTCCGAACAGCACAGCCCTGACATAAACCATTTCCACAGGCCATAATTTTTTCCATAGAAACCTGAACTTCAGTATTATTTTTTTGGGCGAATTTTTTTAAGGCCTCTAGCATTGGTTCCGGGCCACAGGAATAGATAACGGCTGGCTGCTCTATTTTAGGCCATTCTTCCTGCAATAATTCTGTGACAGTGCCATGCCAACCAATCGAGCCATCATCTGTGGCCAGTTTCAAAATACAACTTTTATCTTCTAAAACATAATGCTCATCACGATTGGCTGCCCCTATGAAAAATTGTACATCTAGATCTTTTTCTAGCAAAGCATCCCGCAAATAAAAAAGCGGTGCAGATCCGATTCCACCGCCCACCAGAATATGTGATCGAATTTCCGAATTTATATTGAATTTGTTTCCAAGAGGCCCCAAAATTCTGACTTTATCATTTTTCTTCCATTCGCTCATCTTGCTGGTTTGACTACCAATAACTTTGTATCGAATATAGATAATATCTTCCTCTATTTGTGAAATCGAAAAAGGTCGAGGAAAAATTTTGGCGCTATTCTGAAAATAAATATTAATGAATTGTCCCGGGTTAGACGAGCGGGCAATTTCCGGTGCCTTTAATTGCATTGTGAACAATTTATCACAAACTCGATTATTAGCTACAATTCTGGAAAAAAAATAGTGTTTGTCCATAAAAAAATAGTTGGCCTTTCTATTATCTTCTCAGACTGTCAGGAGATTCATTTTTAATAGGCGGTTTTGGTTCTTTGATATCTTCTTCTCTTCTGCGAGGAACTCTATCAATTATTCTAGGAGTCTCTTTTTGCTTTTCAGCCTTGAGTGAATCCGGCTTTTCAGCGGATGTGGTGTCTTGAACAGCGGTTGTGTCTTTAGGAATGCTCAAGGAATCACTGGTACTGTCAACCACTGAAGAGTCCATGACTGCTGTTGAATCAGTGGTATCCGGTCGCATGGCTTTGATCACATTATTAAGTTTTTTTATATTAGTCTGGGCATATTTGATACTCTCAGCTTGGGGAAAACTGTCAACGTAAAAGTGATACCATTTCAAGGCTGAATCCGGTGAATAAAATCTATTCTGAAAAAGCCAGGCAATATTCAAAGCACCTTTAGGAGCATATTCAGTATCAGAATATTTCTTTATAACTTGCTTAAATATGTTAATTGATGTATCGGGGGCTGACTTCAGTTTATTTTCAGCCTCCACAAAGATATTTTGAGCTTCAAGCTTTCTTTGCGGTTCCGGAATTTTGCCTTGCTCAATGAAAATTAAATAAGGTGAATCTGGATACTCCTGCTCTAAACGCTGTTTGTAATAAGCTGCTCTTTCCTCCTTGCCCTCTCTCATATTAAGATGATAGAGAGCATAGATGGCTTTGGAAACATAGGGATTATATTTATAGGAATTGGCAATCGATCTATAGATTGTACGGGCTGTATCCTGCAAATTTAGATCAAAATAGTAGATTTCAGCCATTTCATATTGTAATCGATAATATTTATCATAAGTAGCCAGAGTATCGATTTCCTGAGCCTGCTCCTGTTTCTGTTCTTCTACTTTTTGCTTTAATTCTTCACGCGATAGGGTATCATTTTTAGTCTCGCTCAATTCAGTAGAATCAATAGCACTGGTTTTATTTTCCAGCCTATTTATCAATTCCTGAGTTTGAATAAATTCGTCGCTCTTTTTTTGAATTTTATTCAAAATCGTCTTTTTCTTATTGGCTTCTTCTTTATATTCTGATTGATTGGATTCTTTGGAGACACTTGAGTAGTATTCTACAGCCTTTTCATAATCTCTTCTCATAAAGGTATATATTTCTCCCAATTCGTAAAAAGCTCGTGCCGATTCAGTGGTTTTTTTATAATTTTCTGTTACGTATTCAAATTTTGAAATTGCTTTCTCAATATTACCTTCAGACTTCAACATAAGAGCCAGCTGTAATTCCAGGGCACCCCAGATATCCTTGAAATTTTCACTGTTGAGTTTTTTATAGATAACATTCCGGGCTTTTTCATATTTGCCCTGTTTGCGATAGACTTCAACCTGAAGGACCTGCATTTTATTAGATTGTTCAGGTAAAAGTACCATATCTGCAAGTTGATCAAGATAGGTTGCTGCTTCCTGATTTCGACCTTTGCTAATTGCAATATCAACAAGATTAAAAAGAGCCTCAGTTCTTCTTTCACTTTTTTTCAATTTACTTGTTTTACGGTAATAAACTACTGCCGAATCGAGTCTGTCCTTTTCACGAAAAGATTCTCCCATCAGATAATACAATTCCCCTAAAACCTCATCGGTTTTGATCTTTTCTGCGGTAGACTCCCATTGCTGTAGTGCAGCATCTTTCTGTTCCATATTCCAGAGAGTTTTTCCATACCATATATTGGCTTTTATGCGCAAATTACTCTCAGGATATTCAAATAAAAATTTTTCAAACTCCTTTTTGGCAAAAGTGTAATTGCCTTTATGAAAACTGGCAATCGCGACCAGATATTGAGCATTGTCAGCCCAGCGGCTATCGGGATATTTGATAAGAACCTTCCGTGATTTGGAAATGGCTTTATCAAGATTTTGCCGGACCTCAGAACTCAGCCCTTCCTGATCCTTGTTTTGCTTGATCTGCTTTTGAGCCTGTTTGAAATACTGCTGCGCATTATAAAAAGTATTATAATAAGCGCAACCGGAAAACAGGATAAAAATTAACAACAATATTAAAAATTTATGTTTTTGCATATACATCAAGATCCATTTTCTTTTTTAATTATATCCACCAGAGCGGGTAAAAGTTCCCCGGCTTTGCCTTTTAAGGATAAGTTCGTCTGAGAACTCAAAGAAGTTTTATTAGGATTGATTTCCACAAGAAAGGCACCATTTTGGGCTGCGATTCGAGGTATATCAGCAGCCGGCCGTACCTGAGCAGAAGTTCCAATCGAGAAGCATAAATCACATTTTCGGGCTTTGTCAAAACTTTTTTGAAGAGCTTTCTGGGGTAATTGTTCACCAAACCAGACAACATCGGGACGAATAAGACCATGGCATTGGTCACATCTAGAAATATGATCTTCATTTTGCGAATACAATTTTTGAAATTGAGAGGGGCTAAATTCTTTTCCGCACTCAATACAATAATTGCGCATTATATTGCCATGTAATTCCAGAACTTCTCGACTACCAGCCCGATTGTGAAGATCATCTACATTTTGGGTTGTAATCGTAAAATCGGAATAATATTTCTCCATTTCAACAAGAGCATTATGGGCGGGATTAGGCTCAACATCTTCAATAATATCACGCCGATGTTGATACCATTCTGAAACAAGAGCCGGATTTTCATAAAAGCTATCAAAATTGGCCAGTTCCTGAGGTGAAAATTTTTTCCACAATCCATCGTCGCCTCGAAAGGTAGGAATACCACTTTCCTTTGATATTCCTGCTCCTGTGAAAACCAGGACTTTTTGGGATCGTCGCAATTTGCTTATTTTTTCTTCAGATATGTTCATTTTATTCATATTCATCATCCGCTCCCAATTTAATTACCACCTGCCTTTCTTTCAACTTGTTTATTGAGCTGAGCTGGGATTAACTTTTTGGTTTTTTTACATAAAAATTGAACAGTATCCTAAATAGAAAATCTAACTAAGTCGTAACCCAGAGACCTTGCTCCAGATTTCACATAAAGTTATTCATTAGGAACCATATTCGTGTTCCCATAAATTGTTGAAATTTACAATTGTTCACGATTTTAATAAAAATTTTCCCAACTGGTCTCTCTCTATCATATAATCTTCTAAACATCCATATCATCCAATTCTCCATATCATCCATCCCTCCATAACATTCACACTACCATTACAACCATAAATGACTTTAAATCTGTAAATGTTTTTATAAATAGTGACCTAAGAATCGAGAGATATTTTCATTATAAACGAAAATTGTTTATTTGAGGAAACGATATTTTGTGTAAAAATCACTATAAATTTTCTATAAATGGAACTGTTTATCCATCTTTTTCATTTAATATAAGTTAAAGAATCTGAATCCCTGATGGTTACAAATTAGACTGGTCTGTTAGCCTCACTTCTCCTCATAAAAATGAAAATCTAAGCTAACTTCTGAAAAATGGCTTTGATTTTTTGTATAAATTAGGGTAAAATAAGGGGTGTTTATGTTTGCTATGTTTTTGACAAATCAAATCATATATTGTGCTCTTTTGAGACCATCGAATTGGAATTTACTTTTCAACGAGATATATTTAAAAAAATTACCCATCCCTGAAATAAAATTTAATACAATAAAAAATAATAAATTAAAGGTCAAATAAAATGAAAGAACGCCGTAAGGCCAGAGAACTAGTTTTAAAAGCCCTTTATGCAAAAGAAATGACAGGTTATCGAATCGCCAAAATTGAAAAGATCATAATTGATGAGTCCAATTTAAAAGAGCACCTAGTGGAATTTGCAAGGGAACTATTTGAAAAAACAGCATCACATCAAAAAACTATCGACGGCTATATAAAAGAAAAATCCGAAAACTGGGAGTTTTCACGCATTGCTCTGATTGATAAGATAGTATTGAGAATGGCAATTTGTGAATTTTTCTATATGGAAGATGTCCCTCCCAAAGTTTCTATTGCAGAAGCTATTGAAATCGTAAAAAAATTCTCAACAGAGGATAGCAGCAGTTTTGTTAATGGTATTCTCGACGCTGTTTTCCACTCTAATTTCAAAAATGTAAAAAAATAAAGGTAATTATGGGAATATTTTCCTTATTTACAAAAATATTTGGTACAGCATCAGAACGAAAAATTAAAAAAATAATGCCCATTGTAGAGGAGATTAATGAAATCTACGCGGGCTTATCCGATGTTCCCCAGGAAAAATTGCGGGAACGAACCGAAGAATTTAAAACATTAATCCAGGAAAAAAGTGCCGAAGCCCGACAAGAGGCTGAGGCGCAAAATCTCTCCAGCCAGGAAATTGAAGAGCAGGTTATAGAAACCGAGCAGGAGGTTCTCAAAGATATTCTGCCTGAAGCTTTTGCCATGGTCAAAGAGACTTGCCGAAAAATGCTTGGTGAAGAATGGAAAGCCGCCGGTCATGATATTAAATGGAAAATGGTGCCCTATGACGTGCAATTAATTGGTGGTATTGTTCTCCATCAAAATTCAATCGCTGAAATGAAAACTGGTGAAGGAAAAACTCTGGCAGCAACAATGCCGGTTTATTTAAATGCTTTGACCGGTCGGGGTTCTCATGTTGTGACTGTAAATGATTATCTTGCTCAACGTGATAGTGAATGGGTTGGTCGTATTTACGAGGAATTAGGGCTTTCGGTTGGATGCATTTTAAACGAGATGGCACCCGATCAGCGCAAAGAAATCTATAGTAAAGATATTGTTTATGGAACTAATAATGAATTCGGTTTTGATTATCTACGCGATAATATGGCTGTTGATCCAGAAAAGCAGGTCCAGCGGGAACATTTTTATTGTATTGTTGACGAAATTGATAACATTCTGATTGATGAGGCTCGAACACCACTTATTATTTCCGGTCCTGTTGCTGATTCCAGGCACGAAAAATTCAACGAACTGAATCCGGCTGTTTCCAATCTTGTGCGATTACAAAAAGGTGAAATCAATTCTCTGCTCAGTGGTATTCCTCTTGATTCTAGCAAACTGGATGAAGACGATGAAAAGAAACTCCCTAAAAAATTATATCTGGCCTCGCGAGGACAGCCTAAACATAGACGTTTGCGCAAATTGCTGGAGGATACAACATATCAAAAATTAAAAAAACAGGGCGAAAAGGAATTTCTTCTTTTAACCAGTTCCAAAAGCGCCGAATCAATTAGTAAGGATGATTATTTTGAGGAACTTTTCTACTATATTGAAGAACAGCAGAATGCAATTACCTTAACTCCAAAAGGCGAAGAGCGACTGGCCAAACTCCTCAATCTGGATATCGATGATCTGGTTGTACCCGATCTAAGTGAACAGATTGTCGATGTTGACAATGATGATTCTCTTAGCGATGAAGAGAAGCAAGAAAAAAAGATGGATCTGGAAAAGAAACACGCTGAAATTTCCGACCGTTATCATAACCTATCCCAGCTTTTGAAAGCCCATGCCCTCTTTGAAAAAGATAATGAATACGTTATCAAAGATGGAAAAGTCTTGATTGTGGATGAATTTACCGGTCGTGTGCTTCCCGGTAGAAGATACAGTGATGGCTTACACCAGGCTCTGGAAGCCAAAGAAAAAGTGACTGTAGAAGCCGAAACCCAGACCTATGCTACTATTACATTACAAAATTATTTCCGAATGTATTCTAAATTGGCAGGTATGACGGGAACGGCCAAAACCGAAGAAGGCGAATTCCAGGAAATCTATGATCTAGATGTTGTTGTAATTCCCACCAATGAACCGGTCGTCCGCAAAGATCATGAAGACCAGATCTACAAGACTAAACGGGAAAAATATAAATCAATTATCGATGAAGTTGTTTCCCGCAATAACAAAGGACAGCCTGTTCTATTGGGAACGGTCAGTGTTGAAGTTTCGGAAACTTTGAGCAGAATGTTGAAACGCAAAAATGTAACTCATAATGTTCTCAATGCCAAGCATCATAAACGGGAAGCAGAAATTATTTCCCACGCCGGTCAAAAAGGTTCAGTAACGATTGCCACTAACATGGCAGGTCGTGGAACTGATATTCAACTAGGTGAAGGTGTCCGTGAAGTTGGCGGTTTGTACGTTTTAGGTTCTGAAAGACACGAATCCAGGAGAATTGATCTGCAGCTGCGGGGTCGAAGTGGCAGACAGGGCGATCCTGGTGAATCCCGTTTTTATATGTCACTTGAAGATGATCTCATGCGTCTATTTAATAGCGATAGAATTGTGAAAGTCATGGATAAATTGGGGGTTGAAGAAGGCGAAGTGATTACCCATAGCATGGTAACAAAATCCATTGAAAGAGCTCAGAAAAAAGTTGAAGAACGCAACTTTGCAATTCGTAAACACCTTCTGGAATATGACGACGTCATGAATCAGCAGAGAGAAGTCATCTATGACCGCCGTGATTTTGCTCTCCATCAGGAAAATGCAAAAGACAGAATTTACAAAAAATTGGAAAATTGGGTTGATGACCTTCTTGACGAACACGCAACAGATAAAGATATGCCTGAAGCTTGGAACTGGGATGCTATTCGGGGAGAATTGATTCGAATAATCGGAATTGATTATTATCCCGAAGAAGGTGAAGAAGTCAGTATTGAGCAAGTTCGTGAAAACATTATCAATAAAGCCAAAGATTTCTATGAGAAAAAAGAGGACTATATTGGCCAGGAGGCTATGCGAGAGATTGAGAATTTTGTCTCTCTCAAAGTCATTGATGAAGAATGGAAAGATCATCTGTATGCCATGGATCAACTCAAAGAAGGCATTAACTGGCGAGCCTATGGTCAAAAAGACCCATTACTGGAATACAAAGGCGAGGCTTTTCAGGCTTTTCGGGAATTGTTGCAGAATATTGACCAGAAAACTTTACAGTTGTGCTTTAAATTGAGTATTGACAGATCAGCAGAGCAGGAACAGGTTATGCAGCCCGTTGAGACTCAGCATGAAAATGCTCTGGGAATGGGTTTTCAGGGACAACCCCAACAAAGTGGTCAAAAGGGGGGCAATCAAACAGCGGGCGGACCTCAGCCTTATGAAAGAGAAAAGCCCAAAGTCGGACGAAATGACCCCTGTCCCTGTGGAAGCGGTAAAAAATATAAACATTGCTGTGGCCGTTAATAATTATCAAAAATTGTTTGATAATTTTCCTACATCTCCCTAAATTTGGTCGCTTTTTGCTGCGGTGGCGGAATTGGCAGACGCGCCAGACTTAGGATCTGGTGCCACTTTAGGTGTGTGAGTTCGAGTCTCACCCGCAGCACTAATTAAAACGAGGTACTCGAGATGAATGTTGAACTCAATGAAATTAGTGCAGTAAAACAAGAGATCACGGCAAAATTTGAATGGGATGAAGTAAAAGATATCTACAATAATACAGTCCGGGAATTAAAGCAAGATTTTCGGATGAATGGTTTTAGGCCTGGTAAGGTTCCTACCAATCTGGTCAAAAAACAGATCGGCCCTAAAATCAAATATCAGACTCTTAATAGAATTTTTCGCGAATATAATGATGACGTTTTTGAAGAAGCCGGCGTGAAAATGGATGAACTGCTGGATTATTCCATCACTGATGTTGAATTCGAAGAAAATAAGCCATTCTCCTATAAAATTGAAATTGAAATGGATCCTGAAGTTGAAGTTTTTGACTACAAAGAAGGCTTCAGTCTCAAGAAAAAAGAATATGAAGTAGATGACGAAGATGTTGATCTTTATATAGATGAAATGAAAGAACAGCAAGCCCAGGCAAAAATCGTTGATGAAGGCGCTGAAATGGGTCACTATGTAAAATGTGATCTACAGAAAATTGATGAAGATGGCGTGCCTATCGTAGGCAATAAAGCCAAAGATCAGACTATTCAACTTGGTGAAGGCCCTTTTACTGAACCGGGCATTTCCAATTTAATCGGAGCTCAAGAAGGCGACGAACCACAAATCTTCCTCGAAACTGATGACGGTAAGGTCCATTACAAAGTAAATGTCAAAGAAGTCGAAGAACATATTCTACCGGAAATTGATGATGAATGGGTTGAAGAAAATCTTGAGACCGTTGATACAGTTGAAGATTGGAAATCTCAGATAAAAGACATGCTCAAACAAAACTGGGATAACCATTCCAAACAAGAATTTGAAGCCAAAATAAAAGACTACTTCATTGATCAGGTTGATATTAAAATTCCAGAAGCCCGGGTTGAATACTATCTTGAACAATTAATCAAAGATGCCAAAAACCGGAGTCAGCAACAAGAAATTAATGAAGAAGCCATTAAGCAGAACAAAAGAGCAGAAGCTGAGCAGAATGTTAAATGGCATTTAATCAGTGAAAAGATTAAGGAAGAGGAAAATATTCAGGCAACTGATGAGGAAATAGAAAAAAAACTCGATGAAATGGTCCAGCAATATCCCAATGAAAATCGTGATCAGATCAAAAACTACTATCGCAACAATGATGAATTGAAAAGGAATCTAGAACTCCAGATCGAAGAAGAGAAAATTATGGACCATATTAAAGAATTTGTAGAAGTTGATAAAGAAGTTATCAACACCTCTGATGCCAGAAATAATGCTCATCATCACCACCACCATTAATTCTATTCAGAAAGGGACAGGGTCATGAAAAATCAAACCTACATACCTTATGTTGTTGAGCAGACCAATCGTGGTGAACGTTCCTACGATATTTATTCCCGTCTGCTCAAAGAACGGATCATTTTCCTGGGCAATTCAATTAACAATCAGGTTTCAAGTCTGGTAATAGCCCAGATGCTTTACCTTCAAGCCGAGGACTCAGACAGCGATATTAATCTCTATATAAATTGCCCCGGCGGTGAGATAACTTCCGGACTTGCTATTCTGGATACAATGCAATTTGTCAAACCCGATGTAAGCACAATCTGCATGGGACAGGCTTCCAGTATGGCGGCTATTTTATTGGCTGCTGGTGCAGAAGGAAAACGCTCTGCCCTTCCTAATTCCCGGGTAATGATCCATCAACCTCTCGGCGGTGTCGAAGGTCAGGCCACAGACATTGATATTCATGCTAGAGAGATCGTCAAAACCAAAGACAGATTGAATAAAATTTTGGCTGATTTTACCGGCCAAGATGTTGAGAAAGTTGCTGAAGATAGTGATCGCAATTTCTTTATGGATCCCCAGGAAGCCAAAGAATATGGCATTATTGACAACATCATGAAAAAATAATTTTTCTTGACAATTTTAAAAAAAGCTCCGACTAATTCGGAGCTTTTTCCATATAAGCCCAATCAAGAAGAATAGAATTCATCTTATTTGAGCGTGAACAGGATAATCTTAAAAAGCAATGGAGTCATAAATGGAGTGCCAAAAAGAACAGAATCTAGATAATTGCAATTGCACATATCCAGGCTGCGGTCGCAAAGGTGTTTGCTGCGAATGTCTCACTTACCATCTCCGCATGCGACAATTACCAGCCTGTGTTTTTCCCGATGATGTAGAAAAATCCTATGATCGTTCCTATGAAAAATTCGCAGAACTGGTCAACAATGGTGATGTTTAATTTTACTGAAATTTATATTTTGGGATAATGGCTGACAGGCGTTGCCCTTTTCCAGAATTATAATATCCTATTTCTTTGAACCCAGCTTATTCACATGTTCGGCTGAAATCAAGTAAACAAATTCTTCCTGATCTAGAATATTTTCTGAAATTACAATTTCCCGAATAGATTTATCTGATTGTCCAGCCTGCTTTGCTATCTCTTCAGCCTTTTTATAACCAATTTTTTCTACCAGCGCCGTTATTGTAGCGGTGGAATTGTTAATTCCCCGCTTGAGTTCATCTTTTCGAGGCTGAATGCCATCCACACAAAATTTTCTAAAATTATCTGTAATATTGATCAAAATTTCCAGAGATTCCAGCATTGCTTCAGCAATCACCGGCATAAAAGCGTTTAATTCCAGATTGCCACTGGAAACAGCATCGGAAACCACATTGTCATTAGCAAAAACTTTCATAGCAGCCTGAATCACTGACTCCGGTATTACTGGATTGATTTTGCCCGGCATAATTGATGATCCAGTTTGCTGCTGGGGCAGGTAAATTTCATTCAACCCGGCTTTGGGTCCTGATGACATCAATCGCAGATCATTAGCAATTTTCTTGAGCGTAGCGGCCAACGCTTTGATAATTCCGCTGACTTCCACAAAAACATCATTGTTTTGCGTCCCATCCACCAAATTCTCAGAACGGGCCAGGCCAAATCCGGTTATATCCTTTAATTCTTTGACCACCTGAAAAATATATTTAGTTGGCGCCGAAATACCGGTGCCAATTGCCGTTCCGCCCAGATTTAAAACTCGCAATCGCTCTTCACATTTGTAAACTCGCCACCTATCTCTTGCTAGAGCATCAGCATAGGCTCCCATTTCCCTACCCAGAGTGGTCAAAACAGCGTCCTGCATCTGAGTTCGTCCAACTTTGACAATAGCTGCGAACTCCTTTTCTTTCTTTTGAAAACTTTCCGTCAAAGCCACAATCTTGCGTTCCAGTTTTCGAATCAAATCAATGCTAGCAACTTTCAAAGCGGAAGGATAAGTATCATTGGTAGATTGGTGCAGGTTAACATCTTCCAGAGGATCTATTATTTCATAATTGCCAGGTTCATCTTCTAATATTTGGAGGGAGCGATTGGCGATAACCTCATTAACATTCATATTTGTAGAAGTTCCTGCCCCACCTTGGAGAGGGTCGGTGATAAACTGCTCATCAAGCAGCCCGTTTTTTACTTCCCGGCAAGCCCGATCAATGGCATCAAATTTTTCATCGGGCAAATATCCCAGTTCATGATTTACACGGGCAGCTGCCAATTTCACAGCACCAAAAGCATGGATCAAGTTTGAATTCACATGCCGACCGGTTATAGCAAAATTATCACAGGCTCGCTTAGTATGAATACCCCATAGAGCATCCTGAGGAATTTTCACTTTTCCCAGTTTATCCTGTTCTGTTCTATATTTTTTACTCATAATATTCAATAATCATTTTTGATAATTGCTCAATCTCTTTGACTTCCTGGTCGGATAGCCCTTTTTTTTCAAAAATCAGACCATAGTCAGGTGATAATTTTATTCTCTGTTTGGCATTATAACTTCCATCTGAACCGGCGATAAAAGACCAGCGTTTTCCAAACAATTCACAAAAAGAGACCTGACAATCCAATTCTTCTTTGATCAGATTACTGAGTGCATTCAGAGCAGAATTTAAATCCTTATTTTGGTCCAGGATTTTATCGACTTTATCAGATAAAGAGATCGCGCTCACCATTACTGACCCTTTCATAATAATCATAAAACTCCTGCATCATTTCCGGCCGTTCCTGGAAAAATTCAATATCATCAAGTTCATTGAGTTCTTTTTCCAGCACTTTATAGCCCAATTTACGGGTTTCTTCGGAAGCATAATCATCCAGATATTCTCGATAAGTCAAAATCGCGTTCAATTTGCAAAATTTTCCTTCCACGCAATTACATAGAAGTCCCATGATCTTTTCCCCGGTTCGACCACATCGATATCCTGCTGTACAAAAAGAAGTAATAATATCTTTTTCGGCAAGTTCTCTGATAACTTCATCAAGACGGCGAGTATCACCAAGAATAAATTGTTGTTCATCTTCTTTCTGGTTAGAATCTTTTTCCTGAAAGCGGCTCCATTTTTTGAGCATTTCAGAATAACCACCAATCCCAATCCTGGTCGAAGCATCGGTCTGAGTAATGCCTACATTGATCATCTCTCGTCTGATTTCAGGAGTTTCCCGAGCAGTAATGATTAATCCGGTATAAGGCACAGACAGCCGTAATACTGTTATAATTTTTTTGAGTTCATCATCATTAACCAGATAAGGTGAATTTTCAGCGACTTCGGAACCAGCAGCATGCATAAGACGAGGAAAGGAAATAGTATGAGGACCGATATTGAATTGGCGTTCCAGATCAATGGCATGATACAAGAGGCTCATAACCTCGAAACGCCAGTCATAGAGTCCGAATAGTGCTCCAGTAGCCACATCATCAATACCGGCTTCCATGGCTCTATGCAATGCATATAAACGCCAGCGATAATTTCCTTTAATCGTTTCCGGCGGATGCATTTTGCGATAGGTTGGTTTATGGTAGGTTTCCTGAAAAACCTGATAAGTTCCTACGCCAACCTCCCAAAGTTTGCGCAGATCGCTGATTGACATGGGAGCAGCATTAATGTTGATTCGGCGAATCGATCCGGTACCTGGGCCATAGGGAGCATCGCGCTCAACACTATAAATTGTTTTCATCGAATCTACCATATAATCTACATCAGAAAGAGGATGTTCACCCCAAACTGCGATCATTCTTTTGTGGCCTTCACGCACCATAACTTCAGTTTCCTGAATTATTTCTTCATCGCTGAGAATGCGTCGTTTTTCATCTGTGTTTTCTTTGCGAAAACCACAGTAAGCACAATTATTGACACATAAATTGGAAAGATACAATGGAGCAAAAAATACGATTCGGTTATCATAAACTTTCTGTTTTACTTCCAATGCAGCGGCATACATCTCTTCCCAGATGTCCTCATCCTTAACATTGATAAGAGCAGCTGTTTCAGCCGGTGAAAGCCGCTCTATTTCCAGAGATTTCTGGATAATTCTTCTAATCTGCTGCTTATCAGGCTCTTGATTGGAGTTTAGATCATTATAGATCTGTTCCTCATCAATAAAATCTTCTCCATTTATCAAATATTTATCGATCTGATCCTGTCTAATTACCTGATCGGTCCATTCTTTTACGCTTAATTGTGACATGTTTATAGCCTCCTTTTATTGGATATCTAAGGTTGTTGATTTAATTGAAACACTTTTTAATTGGCCGAGCTGACCGCTTAATGCACCTAATTCATCAGTAGTCATTCTGAGAATGAGAAAAATAATTGCCACGCCTTCTTTTTCAATTGGATAACCTACCCGCAGAGAAATATTAGGGGCATGTTTGTGGAGCAGTTCCTGAACTTTTTGATAAGATGCATCCCGATCATAGATTGTGATTGTTGCTGTGTGAAACCGTTTTTTCATAAAAAAACCATCCTTTCAAATTAATATTCTCAGGATGGTGTTATAATATCTTCAACAATGTCACACCACCCCTTGACGTCAGATTCATCCTTCATCGCAGGATGTAAACCAATTTATGAAGATTTCCAGATTAATAAAAACAATTTTATTATTTTTTGTGGAGGCTGAATAAAAGTATCACTCCGGGTTCCACCCGAAGTTAATCATATTGAACCATGGTCGTGGTTCTCAGAAATGTTTACGCAATTTAAATTTTGGGGAATAGTCCAGTTTGGAGAATCTTACTAAACCCGACAATTCTAAAAATTAATTATCCTTGCATCCTTTCTTCCCCCCCTCCAATTATTCACATCATCCTGTCTTACAGGAGCTCCTATCATTTATTCTCCCAGCCCTCCAACCATCCCCCCCATCATCCAATCTTTCATCCCTCCAATCCATTCATCCAACTCATTATCCCTAAATTTACCTGTAACCTGTCACCCCTTAATGCCATCTAAATTACAAGTTATTTGAAATGATTACAAAATTGGAGTAAATATTATGGTCAAAATAAAAACTATTACAATCGAAAAATTATTGGAAATGAAACATAATAATGAAGATTTCAAATTGGTGGAAGTTCTTAACAACAAAGCCTATAATCACGGCCATATTCCCGGCGCTATCAATATTCCAGCTGGTGAACTCAGTGAAAGGGCGCCTGAAGAATTAGACAAAGATGAAACAATTGTTGTTTACTGCTCAAGTTATTCCTGCACTGCCAGTCCCTCGGCCGCCAAGAAATTAACCAGCATGGGTTATAAAAATGTGTATGACTTCAGCGCTGGAAAATTAGGCTGGGAAGATGCCGGACTTGAATTGGAGGAATAAATGAAGCACAGAGTTTTAGCATTAAAAGGAGCAGATTGCCCATCCTGTGTTTTTACTATAGAATATAGTGGTAGAAAATTGCAAGGCGTGGAGGATGTCTATGTTGATATTAGCACCCATAAAATCCACGTCGATTTTCAGGGAGATGATACAACGATCCTGGAAGGAATTCGAAATATCGTTAAAAAATTAGGTTACTCTGCAAAAATTCTATCTGAAGATTAATTCAAAAGCAGGTTGGCTTTAAATTTTAGAAATTTGTTAGTATCTTATTTGTAGTTTCTATGAATAAATTTATAAACTGAATAATACGACCATTAAAAAAGGAGACTTCTATGAACTTAAAAAAATCACTTCCTATTATTCTTGTGACATTGCTTGTGCTATTACCGGCCCTAATCAATGCTCACTGTCAAATTCCATGCGGTATTTATGATGACGCGACTCGATTCAAACTGATGCGTGAACATGTCGAAACAATTGAAAAATCCATGAATACAGTTATGGATCTTCAGAAAGAAGACGAGATCAATTACAATCAGCTGGTCAGATGGGTTAATAATAAAGACGCACACGCCGACAAATTCAATGACATCGTAACCTATTACTTCATGACTCAACGGATTAAGCCAGTCGAAGAATCCAAGACTGAAGCCTACAAAAAATATCAAAATCAAGTGGAATTACTTCACAAAATGCTGGTCTATTCCATGAAAGCAAAACAGACAACAGATCTTGAGAATGTTGAAAAGCTGCGGAAATTGATAACGAAATTTGAAGATTCCTATTTTGAGGAACACGGCCACAAGCATTAATGTTGGGATTAATTGAGTTCCAGCCTGGCTCTGAAAATATCCTGATCATCTTTCTGATATAGGCTATATATTCGATTTTTACTGCTTGTCGTGAATATGTCGATCTCATCATCCAAACCGGTTTCTTTTTGAAAATTGACTGCAATATTTTTTATGGAATGCTCTCTTAAATACGCTATATCCAGGCTATCACTTAACCAGTCCAGATAAGTGGCATTATTAACATGATTATTAAGGTCCAGATCGGAATATTTGACTTTTCTTTGCTCTACTCTGGCAATATTATCAGGAATCTGAATTTTCTTTAGTTCTGCATCAAGTGCATTCTTTTTCACTTTAGGTTTAAAATAGTCAAGATTCCTATTTATTCTAACCGGTCTTTTTGTATCAATATTGACAACAAGCCAGGCGGAAGTCGCCTGAATTATATTATTTTGCTTCTCATCAAAAATCTGGAAATCTCTATATGCGAACAGCCGGCGGGCAGGTTTAGGCCAGGTTTTCATTTTAATATTTTCATTCCATTCAGGCAAACGCTCAAAGTTGACTTTGACCCGGGCTAAGACCCAAAACATATTTTCCTTGATCAGGTCTTGATAACCAAAATTTAATATAGATGCGTGCTGATAAGCAGCTTCTTGAAAAAGGTGAAATAGACGGGATAATTTCATCTTTTTATGCAGATCAACATCGTAGGATTTAACCTTGTAATCAGTTTCATAAACTTGCATTGAAATACTCTTGATTTTAATAATTAGAACAAATTGTATTTATATGATCGTAAATTAATTTCAAATTTTCAAACCAGCAGCCCCAGCCCAATTAAACCAAAAAAATTATTTATCTATTGACCAGATCAGTGGCCATCTGGCTGGCTTTTTCAATTATTTCTTCTTCACCATCAACATAGCCATCCTGCATCAAAATCTTTCCATTACAAATTGTGGTATCGACGCTGGCACCATTTGCAGAATAGACGATATTGGAAATTGTATTATAATTGGGGGTCATTTCGGGCCGATTTAAATCAAGTAGTAAAAGGTCGGCCAATTTGCCTTCTTCTATTTTACCGGCATTAATATCGAACATTCTAGCGCCATTAATAGTAGCCATATCAAAAGCTTCTTCAGCCGGTAAAGTTGTAGTTTCCATTGTATGGATTTTGGCTTTCATGGAGGCAAATTTCATCTCCTCCATCATATCCAGATTATTATTAGAAGAGCAGCCGTCAGTTCCCAGAGCAACTGAAAAATTGTGCTCTTTAATTTTTTTATAAGGGAAAAAGCCCGAGCCTAATTTCATATTTGAAACCGGTAGATGAACAAGTTTGACATCATTTTCTCGAAGCAACTTAAGTTCATTATCATTCAGCCAAATATTATGGCAGGCAATTACATTCTCTCCTAAAAATCCAATTTTGTCTAAATATTCTACTGGCCGCAGATTATGTTTATCAAGAACCCCATTAATCTCATCTTCAGATTCTGATAAGTGGATATGAATTTTTAAATCATGCTCATCAGCAAAATCTTTAGCCCAGAGCAAAGATTTTTCCGATACAGTATATAGAGCATGGGGCCCTAAAGCGAACTGAATTCGATCAGAATATTGCTGATGTTCTTCAAATAATTCTTGGTTGTACTCCATTTGCCGGCGGGATTCATCTTCATCGAACATATCAATCAAAACAGCGCTAATTGCAGCACGAATTCCCATTTCCTCCACAGCTCGAGCAGTACCATGAAAATGCCAGTACATATCATTGAAAAAAGTTGTACCGGATTTAATCATTTCCAGACAGGCAAGTTTTGAACCCCAATAGACATCTTCTTGTGTTAATTTATTTTCCAGGGGCCATATCTTTTCCTCCAGCCATTGTTGAACAGGAAGGTCATCAGAATAGCCTCGCATGAGGGTCATTGCCGCATGAGTATGACCATTAAAAAAAGAGGGAATTGCAATTTTTTCCCGGGCATCAATAATCTGATCGGCATCTTTATCAATATCAGCATCAATACGGGCAATATGATTCCCCTTGATAAAAATATCCTGCCGTTCACCATCCAGTTTTGCTTTTTTTATTAAAATGGACATGATTCTCCTATTATTGTTGATTGAGGTTTAATTACATAATTTTTTCCGGGAGGCAATCAGTTCTTCTTCAATATCATCAACCATCTCATTTATAATTTCCTCAACACTCTGAATTTTATCAACCAATCCGGCTGATTGTCCGGCCATTAATGAACCTGTTTCGATATCACCATCTACTACGGCTTCACGAAGGGCACCTACCCAGAATTTTTCTACTTCCTGCTGGGCATCCTGGCGGGTTATTTGATCCTTATCAAGTTTTTTTAGCAGGTCAAATTGTAGCCGGTTGAATTCATCGTGGGCTTTATTTTGCAAAGCCCGAACAGCAACTACAGGCAACCGGCTATCAAATTGAGGAGTGGATACGGCATTACGGGCTTTAGACCGGATGATCTTTTCTTTGAATTTTTTATGCACCCGGCTTTCACGGGCAACAGCAAAGCGCGTTCCCATCTGGATTCCTGACGCTCCCATCATGAGAAGATGGGCGCTCAATTTTCCAGTAGCCAATCCACCACCGACAAAAACTGGAATATCAGAAGATATTTCAAAAAGAACCTGCTGCAGTAAAACTACCAAACTGACGTGCCCAACATGACCGCCTGCCTCCATACCTTCTAATATCAAAGCATCAGCCCCATATTTTACCATCCGTTCAGCTATCGATTTTGTAGAAGCAAAACACAATATTTTTGTGCCAGCTTCTTTAGCCTGCTGAATTTCGCTTTTGCGGGGAAAACTTCCGGCAAAAATCACAAAAGGTACTTTCGTTTCACAGACAAGATCGAGATGTTTTTTATAATTGGGCGCTATTGTAATTAAATTAATACCAAAAGGTTTATCTGTCAGCTCTCGAGTTTCTTTAATTTGCTGGCCAAGAATATCAACAGGAGCATTACCGCCGGCCAAAACTCCAAAGCCACCAGCATTAGAAACTGAAGCTACCAGTCCCGGTTCGCTGACCCAGGTCATTGCTCCACAAATAATGGGATAATCAATTCCAAAAAATTCCTGTCCTGTTTTAAAATATCGATCTCTTAACATATTTTCTCTCCTGATAAACTGATTTATTTATCCTGGATAACTTTCTAATCCTGGCGGGTAGTAACATAAGTATTGCTGCCAAGGTAAAGAGTCGGATCAACTTTTTTCAAATTGACAATACCCTGATCAGTAAAAGCTTCTTCATGGCCAAAGGCATCGCTTATTTCTCCTATGAAAAATGTATGATCACCAGCCTTTACACTTTTGTGCAACTTGCATTCAATCACAGCGTATGCCGACTGTAAATAAGGCGTTTTAATTGAGTGTCCTTTTTCGATTTCCAGATTCAGTTTTTTAATTTTATCACCATCATGGCCGGAAACTCGACCGATTTTATGGATTTTTTCAGTTTCTGAATAGGGTAAGAAATTACAGTTAAATTCCTCACTATTTTTGATCAGATCATGGGTGAATCTTTCTGGAGCAATAGAGACACCAAATAGCAGAGGCTGGTGCGATAAATATGTGCTCCAGGCCGCAGTCATAAAATTTGTCCTGCCATCATGATGGGCACCAACTACTGTGACTATTTTTGGGTAGCCCTGATGGGTAATATCTTTTGTCATAAATTCCTCATTATTTAAATTCATCAATTTGTCCACTAGTTTACAAATTCTAGTCATACCAATCAAGTGATTTGGGATTGGATCAATTTCAGGGATAGATAGAAATTGACTGATTTTTTTTATTTTTGATAATAGTAGGGGGATGATTGGAATAAGGGATGACTGAATGGTAAAAATCAGATGATAGGATAAATTGGATTTGGATGGCTGGATAGGAGGATTTCTAGCAAAGTCTCAATAAACATAAATTTAGAATTTATAGAAACATAAACTCGAACCAGGGATGTGGTACAATATTATTAACTTCGAGTAAAAACCGGAGAATAATCTATTTCACTCTCATATCTTTTTCCGGCGTGGACCAGGCCTATTTCATAAGCGAAGTTTATCAAGCTACCGCTTCCATCGACAGTTTTCAAATTGATCGTTCTATTTTTCCAATTAATTATAATACAGCCAATACACAACACCAGTTGTCACTATACCAGAAATAATATTAATTATTGCTCCTGTCTTAAGGAAATCGGTAAACTTATAACCGCCTGGATTATATACCATTAGATTAGTCTGGTATCCAATCGGAGTAGCAAAACTGGCCGAAGCAGCTATAGCAATTGTGATAAATAAGGGACGCGAATCAATTCCAAGATGAGTAGCTGTGGATAGAGCAATTGGGAATAGTAATGCTGCTGCAGCATTATTCGTGATAATTTCCGTATAGATTGTAGTTAACAAATAGAGTCCTCCAATAATTCCGATAAGCCCAAACCCCTCAAGAGTGTTTATCAGGGTCTGAGCTACTTGGTCTGCTACTCCAGATACTGCAATAGCTTTCCCCAATCCGAATGAGGAGGCAATCACCAATAATACATCAATATCCAGAGATTCACGGGCCTCACCAAATCCTAGCACATTGGTAAAAATCATCAGTCCAGCAGCAATACTTGCCGCAATTAACATTGAATCAATAAGACCGGTCGAAACAGATATTATCATTAAAATTGCAATAGTTAAGGCTAGATAACCTTTTTTCTCTGGCTTGGAATACTTTGTTACACTGGGGCTTATAAGAGAAAATTCAGTTGTATGATAAAATCTCTCTCCAAATTCTTTATCAGCCAAAATAAAAAGCGTATCATTAGCCTGAAGTATTATATCTCCAATTTTTTTGTTGAGTCTGTGGCCACTTCTGTGAATACCCATAATAACTGCATCATATCGAGTTCGAAACTCACTTTCTCTTACTGATTGGCCAATAAGGGGCGAATTATTTGAGATAACTGCTTCATAGGTCTGCAATTTATCAGAATCTATATTTTGTAAATTAAACTCAGTATCTTCCACCAGACTTAGACCTGGAATACTCAGTAGTTCATATATTGTTTCAGGAAGCCCGGTAAAAAACAATCGATCGCCAAGTTTAATTTTTTCACTGGAGTCAACTGAAGTGATCTTTTGATTTTTCCTAATTATCTGAAATAAATACAATCCTTTCAAATGCCGTAAACCAGCCTTCTCAATAGATTTATTTAGATCAGGAAAATTATTTTTAACTTTGACCTCAATTACAAATTCACGGGTTGCTTTTTTAAACTTTCGCATTATATCTTCTCTATCTGGAAGCAGTTTATATCCTCCCAATGTAAAATATAATATTCCAACAACTGCCACAGGTAAACCGACCTTTCCAATCTCAAAGAATGAAAAGCCATTCATTCCATTATCTAATAACAAGCCATGAATAACCAGATTTGTACTAGTGCCGATGAGGGTGCATATACCACCAAAAATTGAGGCATAGGAGAGTGGGATTAAAAATTTTGAGGCTGATAGCCCTCGTTTTTTAGCCCAGTCTTTCACAAATGGAATTAATGATGCAACAACCGGAGTATTATTTAAAAAAGCAGATATAAAAGTAACCGGTGCCATTAATCTTATGTAACTTATTCTATTGTATGATTTGCCGAGAAGTTTTTCGATCATACTGCCAAATGAAGTTGAACTTTGTAAACCTTTGGCAACTACAAATAATACAGCAACTGTGAGCAT
>DATGCI010000105.1:0-8517 GCA_035312185.1 bacterium | reverse complement strand
GGTTGGCGTATCGAAATAAAAAAATATCCAAAATTAACCCGGATAAGCGCTTTTCGAGATGAAACAGTTGTCGGTCACGGCGGTACTTCAAATGTTTACGATGGTGAACGCTATGGCGGTTTTTATACTCAAAAAGAAGTCAAAGAGATAGTTAAATATGCTCAGAAACGGCATGTTACCATAATTCCGGAAATTGAAATGCCCGGTCATTCTCAAGCCGTTCTGGCCGCCTATCCTGAAATAGGATGTACAGGAGGGCCTTACGAAGTTGCAACCACCTGGGGCGTTCACAATGAAATATATTGTGCTGGTAAAGAGGCTACCTTTACTTTTCTAACCAATGTGCTCGATGAAGTTATAGATTTATTTCCTGGTAAATATATCCACATCGGTGGTGATGAGGCACCCAAGGAGAGATGGGAGGAATGCTCTGACTGCCAAAAACGAATTCAAGAAGAAGGCCTCAAAAACGAACATGAACTTCAAAGTTATTTCATCAAGCGGATTGAAAAATATCTGAATTCGAAAGGCCGCAGATTAATAGGCTGGGATGAGATTCTGGAAGGTGGCCTTGCTCCTGAAGCCACAGTTATGTCCTGGCGAGGTGTATCAGGCGGTATTGAGGCAGCAAAACAGGGCCACGATGTTATCATGACTCCTAATACTCATTGCTACCTGGATTATTATCAGGCTGATCCGAAAACAGAACCACTGGCTATTGGCGGTTTCCTGCCTTTAGAAAGGTGCTATTCCTATGAACCAATTCCGGAAGAACTAAACTCCAATCAAACCCACCATATTCTAGGAGTTCAGGGCAATGTATGGACGGAATATATGAATACACCTGAATATGTTGAATATATGGCCTATCCAAGGGCAATTGCTCTGGCTGAAGTAGGCTGGTCACAAAAATCGGATAAGGATTTCAAAAATTTTAAAAAGCGCCTTGAACACCATTACAAACGTCTGGATCAATTACACGTAAATTATTTTTATGAAATTCCAAAGCCTCAGTCAGTAAAGGATTTCTTCCCCTTTCTTAAAAGTTGCAAAATAGAATTAACTTTGCCTAAAGAAGAAGCGGAAATTTACTATACTCTAGATGGAAGTCATCCGAATAATAATTCCAAAAAATACAAAAATCCAATAAAACTGCGAAAAAGTGCAACAATCAAAGCGATTACCTATTTACCGGGCTGCTCAGAATATAGCAAGGTTAAAACAATTACAGCTGAAAAATTAGACTATCTCAAAGCTGTTGATTTAAACGGTCTTAAACAGGGTTTATCCTGTAAATATTTTGAAGGTGAATTCAGTAAAATTAGGGATTTTAAAAATAATTATCTTCAAGAAGAGTTAACTACTGATAATTTTACTATTCCTGATCTGGCCCGAAATAGTAATTTTGCCTGCGAATTTAAGGGTTTTCTGAAAATCGATCGCAAGAATATTTACACTTTTTATCTGACTTCTGATGATGGTTCTATTTTGAAGATTGGTAATCAAATTGTAATTGACAATGACGGCCTCCATAGTGCAACCAAAGTTCAGGGAAGTGTGGCCCTAAACAAAGGCTATTATCCAATAGAAGTCAAATATTTTCAAGCTGGAGGTGGGGCAACGTTGAAACTTGATTGGAACCATGAATATGTTGAAGAAAGTTCAATAATTCCAGTAGAAAATCTATTCCATAAATAAAGGTGATCTATATGCGTTATTTATTTCCTTTTTTGATAATTTTTTTGGTGGCCTGCTCACAAACTAAGCCGCCCGAGCCCTATGGCCCAACTCCTTCCAGAAGACAGCTGAAGCATCACAAAATGGAATTTTATGGCTTTATCCATTTTAATATGAATACTTTTATTGATCAGGAATGGTCTGACGGTTCAACAGACCCCGATAAATTTCACCCCACCAATCTTGATTGTGAGCAATGGGTAAAGATAGCCAAAAAAGCCGGAATGAAGGGCTTGATCCTGACAGCGAAACACCATGATGGATTCTGTTCATGGCCATCGGACTATACTGATTATTCAGTAGAAAGCAGTAATTGGCGAAATGGCCAGGGTGATGTTGTACGAGAACTTGCTGATGCCTGCCAAAAGCACGGCTTGAAAATGGGTCTATATCTTTCCCCCTGGGACAGAAATCATCCAGAGTATGGAAATCAAAAATACATTACTTACTACCGTAATCAGTTGGAAGAATTGTTAACCGAATATGGCCCTCTTTTCGAAGTTTGGTTTGATGGTGCTAATGGTGGCGATGGCTACTATGGTGGCGCCAATGAAACCCGTAAAATTGACAGAGAAACCTACTATGGATGGGAAAAAACCTGGAAAATTGTTCGTGATTTGCAACCGGAAGCCTGTATTTTCAGTGATACTGGTCCTGATCTCCGTTGGGTAGGAAATGAAAAAGGCTTTGCCGGAAAAACAAACTGGTGTTTATTAAATCGTGATAAAATGTATCCCGGTTATCCTAAATATCAACAGTTGCAATATGGACATGAAGATGGCAGTCACTGGGTTCCTGCTGAAGTTGACGTTTCCATTCGACCGGGCTGGTTCTATCATGCTTCAGAAGATGATGAAGTAAAATCGGTTTCAGACCTGCTTGAAATCTATTATAACAGTATTGGAAGGAATGCCAGTTTTCTCTTAAATCTTCCTGTTGATGATCGGGGTCTTGTTCATCCTAATGATCGTGATACACTATTTAAATATGCTAAGGCATTAAAAAAATGCTTTGCCAATCAAATTGAGATAGGTAATAATGTTCAAGCCACAAATATTCGAGGGAATAGCAATAGATTTGCTGCTAAAAATCTTTTTGATTCTGATTTTGATACTTATTGGGCTACCGATGATAATGTAAAACAGGCTTCCATAATAATAAATTTTAATGAGATTCAGAAATTTGATCAAATTCTGTTACAGGAATATATATCTCTGGGGCAAAGAGTTCAAAAATTTAATATTGAAGCCAGGATTAAAGATGATTGGAAGGAGATCACCAAAGGTACAACTATCGGATTTAAAAGAATTCTAAGATTTCCAAAAATAAGCACCTCACAAGTCAGAATAAATATTGACGAATCAAAAGCCTGTCCGGTCTTATCAGAAATAAAATTGTATAAACTACCAGAAAAGTATGAACTATCTGCTAAAAAATAAAAATCCAGCTCTTGTAGATGACCTGTGAATATTTATACTGGTATTTTAGAACCAATTCCGTATCGTAAAGAAACTATTGTCAATTTACATACATTTTTTATCAAAAATTTTCACCCTTTCTCAAAAATAAATTGATGCAGTCAATTCACTCCAAAAGATTGGCTCTTGGAATTATTAGCTTATATCTATATATTCACTTTACAATTGGTATTATAGTTTTTTAAGAGGCGATAAATTCAAATCATTACTAAATCATATATTTTGAATTTTGAAATATTTTCAATAAATAATAAAAAGTGGATATAGATTAATTTTTTGGAGATAAAATGGATGATTTTTTCAAGATTAGAGAAAATGATTCTTCCTATAAAACTGAAGTTATAGCAGGTATTACGACTTTTTTAGCCACAATGTATATTATTGTGATCAACCCATCGATCATTAGCAAAACAGGAATGTCATTTTCCGGTGTTTTGACAACTACTGTTCTGGTTTCTGCTTTCAGCAGTATTATGATGGGAATTTATGCCAATAATCCGATTGTACTGGCTCCTGGAATGGGTCTCAGTACTTTTTTCACTTATTCTGTTGTAATGGGTATGGGTGTAAAATGGGAAACTGCTCTTGGGGCAGTTTTCTGGTCAGGTGTTATTTTTCTTATTCTTTCGGTTTTCAATATCAGAACCGCTATTGTGAAAGCAATTCCCAAACAAATTCGTTATGCTATTGCAGCAGGTATTGGTTTGTATATAACCCTGATTGGATTTATAAATGCCGGATTCATTGTTTCTAATCCGTCCACAATTATTTGTATGGGCGATTTAAATCCGATTACTCTTACTTTTTTAGCAGGATTGATGGTCACAGCAGTTTTGATTGTAAAACAGGTTAAAGCTGCTTTAATATTTGGCATTATAATCACTACTATTCTATCAATCCCAATTGGCCGTTTATATGGAGATGCTTCGGCTGTCAATGATGGAGTTGCGAAACTTGTAACCTGGAAAGGACTGGTATCTGCTCCGGATTTTAGTTTACTATTTTCTCTCGATTTACTTGGTTCTATAAGATTAGCAATCATTCCCGTTGTTTTTGCTTTTCTATTTACCGATATGTTTGACAGTCTTTCAACTTTTATAGGTGTTGCTGAGGCCGCTCAGCTCACTGATGAAACAGGCGAACCTCGTAATATTAAAAGATCACTGATTGTCGATTCTTTTGCTACTCTTATTGCCGGATTAGTAGGAAGTAGTAGTGGAACAAGTTATATTGAATCTGCAACCGGAATCGAAGAAGGCGGGCGAACCGGTTTGACAGCATTAATCGCAGGATTACTTTTTTTGCCTTTTATCTTTCTATCGCCTCTATTATCAATCATACCAGACATTGCTACTGCTCCGGCTCTGGTTCTGGTTGGAACTTTTATGATGAAACCCGTAGCTAAAATCAACTGGACACAATTTGACGATTCTATTCCTGCTTTTTTGGGAATGATTCTTATTCCTCTCACCTATTCAATTACTCAGGGAATAATATGGGGGTTTTTGAGCTGGACTATAATCAAATTAATTATCGGAAAAAAGGAGCAAGTAACTCCTATGCTTCTGGTTATCGATGTATTTGCCATTTTGGCATTGATTACCTGATAAATATCAATAATCTGAGAGAATTTTTAAATTTAGTAACAATTTCTATATTTTTTTTCAAAACCCATCAATTTCAGAACGTAATATTTTATTCCAGAGCTGGTAGCCCTTTTCATTTAAATGTAATCCATCTTCAATAAAAAGTTCAAAATTGGGCTTTCCGGCATCATTTAGCATAGGACTGGCAGTATCAATGTAATATAATTTTTCTTTCTTATTTATATAGTCTCGAATCATTGAGTTAGTGATTTCCATAGGCGTCCACATTTTCCAGCGGTTTATACTTGGTTTTATTGGTAAATAATAGACCTTTGAATGGGGTAAGTCTTGTTCAACTTTTTCAACAAAATTCTGGTAATCTTCAAGCACCTGTTCTGGAGATTTGCCTGCTGCAATATCATTATCACCTGCATAAAATATTATTCGTGCTGGTCTGTATTTTTTAACAATTTTTTCATAAAAATAATTAACATCGGAGATATGAGATCCTCCAAAACCACGATTGATCACATATTGGTCGGGAAAAGATTCAGCAGTTGGCCACATTCTGATACTGGAACTACCCACAAATAATGTTGAATTTATTTTATAGCTATTTTTGCTATCATATCTCATAAAAAATTGAATTGGATCGCTGAATCTTTCCGGATCAGGATCAGGGGTCTGGGCATAAACACTACAGGTAAAAATAAGCAAAATTATGAGCAATTTGGCTGCCATAATGGGAATTTTACTTACTAATTTTTTATCCATCATGCTCTCCTAAAGTTTTTCAAATAGTTTTTAAATTTGGATTACTCGATTGTTTGAAAATTTTGCTCGCTTATTTACCATTATAAAAAACAAGATAAACAAATCCGGCCAACATAAAAACATCCTCAATAATTCTGCGCCAGCCAACCAAAGCGGCTTCTGGGTTAAGGGAAAAGCAACCACATTCAATATTTAGTCCCCGGGCCATAGCACTTCCCATCAATATAATAAAGAAAAATGTAAATAAACCTGACAAAATAGCCGAGGCTCGAATCCAGATACCAAAAATCAGGAATATTCCCAGAGAGATTTCCAGCCAGGGCATAATAATAGCAGCAAGGTTAACCAATTCAACTGGTAAAACACGATAATGGTAGATTACTTTTGCAAATGTAGCCGGGTTGAAGATTTTATCAATAGATGCGTATATAAAAATAAATCCTAATCCAATTCGAATTAGATCAAATAATATTTTTTCCCAACGAGTTTTCAAATTAATTACCTTTATGGTTTCATGCCAGTTGAAACTTGATATTCGGCATTTTTCCAGGCTTGCCAACCTCCTGTAAAAAAATGGACATTCATAAAGCCCTTTTGCTCAAAAATGGCAGCCAGTTCCATACTCAGTCCACATTCAGGATCATCACAGTAAACTATGATTTTTTGCATGGGATCAATACTTTGGAGATCGATTCTATCAGGGTGTATATTATTAACAGGAACTGAAATTGCACCAGGAATATGTCCGTTTTTATATTTGTCTTTGCTACGTGAATCGATAAAAATTGCACTACCTTTAAAAAAAGATTTGTGGGCCTCCTTTATATTAATTTGTTCAGGGGGGTGAAATTCAAATTTTTCAGATTTTGCATTTTTTGATGATAAAAAAACAGGTACTTTTACTTTTTCCTTGTCAATCTTAATTACACTATAATCATTGACAAAGGGAATGCCAAAGGGTGAAATTTGATTGAATAAAATTCCAGTAGCAATAGCAATACCAGTAATACTTATTATTCTTAATAAAATTTTTCTATAATCAAAATTATCTGGCACTCAAAAGACCTTCTTTGTAGTTATTTTCAGAACCAATATAAATTATTTGAAATAAGGGTATTAATCAAGATGAATTAGTCCAGTGTAGAAAATTAAAAATTCACCATCATTTTAGGTTTTAATTTGAGTTTAAGTGAATAATTTAATAAGATTGATTTAGGAATAAATTATATGATGCTATGAAAAAATATTCAAAACCAATATTAATTTTCATAATCTCACCAATTATAATCGTGTCCTCTCTTGTTGATACACCATTATCCGATTTAAATCAAGCCGAAAAATTTTTTCTACTTGGTAAATTCCGCCAGAGTATTATCGCATATCAAGATCAGATAAGAAAATCGGAAAATGAGGAAATTCCTTCTTACAATATTGGCTATATTTATTATTTAGAAAGCAAATTTGATTCGGCCAGCCATTACTGCAATCAGTCTCTAAAATACAATCCGCAATATGGCCCGGCTTTATATTTAAAGGGGCTATTGAATAAAGAAAATGGGAATCTCCATCTTTGGGGAAAATATTTGAAAGAATCTCTAGATAGTCATCCCGATAAAGAATTCCCATTTTTTGAATTGGGCAAATTCTACCTAAAACAAAGTAATTATGCAGAAGCTGAAAATTATTTTCGGGAATCAATTCATGCCAGCGATATTTTTTCTATTCCCTATCCCTATCTAGCCTGGGCACTGGAAAAGCAGGGCCGAAATAAGGAGGCAATAAAAGTTTTAGAGAATGGTTTGGAGACCTCTTATGACGCTAAAATTCTGGAAAGACTTATACCATTATACAAAAAAACAGATCAGGATGAAAAAGCACAAAAATATAGCGGTTTGTTCGTCTATCTTTTTCCAGAGCATCCTTTTTCCAGCCAATTATCCAAAAATAATCCTGACAATAGTTCAGCAATGGGATTTAAAGAATTGCCAGTCAGAGAAAAAGATTCCAATGTATTTTTTCCAGTTGGTGAAGAAAAATTATATCGAGTTTCGATTGGACCGCTCAAAGTAGGAGAACTATTTACTGCTATTCAGGATACTCTGATTTTCAATGGAAAAAAAGTTTATCAGGTGCGTTTCAGCCTTGATTCTAACCCCGACCTGGCCTTTGCTGCTGTCCTGCACAGTGACTATCTTTCCTACGTGGATATGTATTCCAAACAGGTCGAACTCCATTACCTGCATACCCGGGAAAATGAGAAAATCTGGGATAAAGTTTATGATTTTGATCGCAATAAACATAAATTTGTCTGTCGTACTGTACGTGAGGATGGCCACATAGATGTTATCGAGAAATATTTACCCAGAAATACTATTGATGGTACTTCAATTTTGTTTTATTCCCGACAAATTGTTAAGGAAAAAAGGTCAGAACGGGTTATGACAATTATTGACGAGAATTTTGTAATATCAGATATAAATTATACTGGTAAGATGGAGCCCGTGGAAGTCCGGGGTCAAGAAGAAAACTGTTATTTGATATCAGGAACCAATCATTACAAAGGAATTGTTGGATTTACCGGTGATTTTCGGGGCTGGTTTCGCAATTCGCCTGACCATTTGCCTGTTCAATCTGATTTTAAGATCTGGGTTGGCCGCATAAAAGTAACAACCGCATCTGAGGAAGAACAAAAATTGCACAAATACTCAAAATAGGATTGTATATGAGAAAAAAAATAGTGCTGTTAGGATTATCATTTTTTTTACTCTTCATGACTGGCTGCAGCCTTAATCGGATGGTAGTGAGTTCGAGTGCAAATTTTTTTCAGAATGGTATGGAGGTGGTATATCAGGAAGGTGATCTAGAATTGGCCCGGCAATTTTTGGGCAGCAATCTCAAGACAATCGAGGTTATACTGAACCGTGATCCAGACAACCAAAAGA
>DATGCI010000104.1:0-4781 GCA_035312185.1 bacterium | reverse complement strand
GTTGTTTATTATTTTGATTTTTATTGCCTGTCAGGAAATTTTCGCGTACTTTTTAATTCCCATTCCTGTTTAAATAAATAGCTTCAATCTTTTTTGACCTGTTATTTGTATTTAAATTTTTCTCTGCCAGGTTCTTTAAATGTTGACGATAAAACAGATGGGTCCCTTTTTCTATCAATTCCACTTTTTTTGTTCCGGTCTCTTCATAAATTTTTCTAATATCCGGCTTTTGAATCATTCTGTTATCGGCTAAATAATCGGCCAACGCCAGTAAAAATGATTGTTCCTCTTCAAGGGTCTGTTTTGCAAGGCTTAGTGCTTTTTCAATATGTAAGCGAATGCTTTCCTCTATCTCTTTAATATCATGATACCTGCTCTCAGTCATTGTGGATACTGAATAACGGAGAGGCATTTCTCCCATGCCGTTTTTTTTGAACATCTCCGATAGAAATTCTGTAGCCATTTCGATATCGTTATTCGCTCCCGCGGTAAGATTCTCCTCTCCAAAAATTATAGATTCGGCTGCATAGCCGCCCAGCATAACGACAACTCGGGGAATGATTTCTTTTCTTGAAATGTAATTCCATTGATAGCTTGAGTACATAAATCCCTGCTGTTCCGATTCGGAGAGGACTGAATAAACTATCTTGGGAAGGGTTTTCATCAGGATAGTGGACAGAACCGCATGTCCGCTCTCATGTACGGCAGTGATTGCCTGTAAATCGTCGCTTCTGTTTTTCTGGAGGTCACCCAGTTCCAGTGGCTGGGGCAACTCCAGGTGATCAAGTAACTTCCCGTCTTTTAAGCATTTTATGATCATCATATCCATTTCATACTGGAAAACAATTTCATCAGGGTCCAGACTGTGCAGAATAATGCCCGAAAAGATGCTGGACAATTTGGTGTTGATGATCTGATGAATGGTTGAAAAAACAGGCCTTGTACCCTGGGTTGGATAAACACCTTCGTTGTAAATTAAATCAACAACAGACTCCTCAAAACCCAGCCTGATGCCGTGTTTCTTATTAACTTTTCTGTTGATTCTGTCCAGTTCGATCTTAATTATTTTACGATATGAATCGCAGCTGAGCGCCGGATAAATAATGTGGTTGTTCCCCAGCCTGGCAATCTGTTCACTTCTGAACCGTTCTTTTAACGCTTTTTTGATCGTCGTAATGTTGATTTTTTTAGAGATGCGGTGAAACTCATCTGCACTCAATTCCGGGGAAAATTCATTGCTCATTTGATATGCCTCATCCAGGTTTCCAATGACGAATATCAGGCTCAGGCTGCAGTCGATCGTTTTGGGTTTTCGTGCAATATCCAGGCACTTGTTAAGGAATCGTAATGTTTCGGTCTCATCCATTTTTTTAAATTTGTCTTCAGCCGAGAAACGATCCTTAAACAATTCAGGAGCAGACTTATAAATGCTTGAGTAATCTCCTTCATCAACAAGAAACATTTTTTCATTTTTTAACTGCTTCTCGAGTTCCTTTTTTTCGTTTTCATTCATTCCAAACCATTCAAAAAAGAAATAATTTTTATGGTGAAGCTCCTTTTTTTCTATTACTTCCCCGTCAACCGCTTTTATGCCCATATTAACCGAATATTCAATTTTAGAGATGAGATTTGATAATTTTCTTAGTTCAAAGGAATCTGCAATATCTATATCAAAACGGCCATTATCAAGAAGTTTCCAGACAATCCTGCTGTCCTTTTTCTCTAATTCAGTTTTGTTTTCATTTATCGTTCTTGCATGCTGGAATTCGTCAAAACTAATGACAAATGGTTCGGGAGTTTTTCTTATCGCCATGTCTTTCAGCTGATCCCTGATGTTCATATTGCTGTCTTTAGCTATTTCTCCCATGTCGAACCGGTAGTGACTGTTGCTGAAATCCAGCAATTCCACCAACCTGTTTACAAGAGAAGATTTTCCCACGCCTGTCATACCCCATAGATTTATAACCAGTGGCGTTTCCTGTATATTGGGAAATAAATACCAGGGACCGATCCATTCGAATATTTTGTCGATTACATGATTAATACCAACAAACTCGGTTTTTAAAGTTTTTTCAGCCTTTTCAAGGACTTCCTGTTTTTGTTTTAATGTGGTTTGAAGCTCTGTTATGGATTCTTTCATAATGCAATCTTTTAAAGTTTGATTGCAAAGGAAAAGAAGAGATACGCAAAAGGATGTCGTAACCTAATATAAGACTGAAAAGGAAAAATTATAAATCAACAAGGTTTCAAATTAACGGGGTTAAAATTGTCGTTATACCATGTTTCAGGATTATTAATAATGTATTTTTTGATTCGGTTATATTCATTTTGATTGCGAATAATGCGATCAAAATAATTGGGTTGAAAAAAATGATGGTTCCGGTCGTATTTGGGAATTTCCAACCGGTGTTCGTCGATGTAATCGTCAATTTTTGAATTTACAGCCGATTTAAAACCGCCAATGAACGATGATATGGATTTGGGTTTACGGGTTAATTCCGGATTTTTATTTCGTTGATCGCGATCATCGTGGTGGGCCCGTAGAGACGCACGGCCGTGCGTCTCTACATGCCCATCGTTTCCGTCGCACCCATCACGTCCAACGGGTGAATCATCCATTTTTTCCAATACCACAATCGCATGCAAATGATTGGGCATGATGATGTATTCGTCCACCGTAATTTCATTGCGTATGGTGAATGATTTTATCCATTCGGAATGTACAATTTTGCCAAATTCCGACAATTCCATGGTGATATGTCCGTTTGATTCCGAAATTTCACCCAGGTTGCATTCACGGTTTTGGGTTACCAGGGTGATAAAATACAACTCATTGCCCGCGTAATTCCATCCGGGCATCCGGTTGGATTGAATGCGATATTTATTTCGGAATTTTTTGCTCATGATGATTTGGTTTTAAATATTTTCTGTTGAGATGCACGGCCGGTATCCCGTAAAGACGGACGGCTGATTTCACGTTGAGACGCACGGCCGTGCGTCTCTATCTGTATTTCTGTAACGCCCTTTTCAACCTTCCTTTTATCTCCTCCACCAGCCATTCCGGTTCGATTACCTTTACCGTATCTCCATGGAGCAAAATTTGTTGCATAAATTCAAAATTTGGGATAATATTCAGGGATATTCTTAATTCCTGTTCGTTATCCACAAGTATCTGCTGAGATTGATGCAGCGGAAGCGTTTTTACATATTTGCCCTGCGTGGGGGTGAAGGACAATACCACTTCCTGCTTTTCACCCAGTGAATATACGACTCCGATGATGCTGTCGAAAAGCTCTTTGGGATTGATATTTTTATCGGGTTTAAATATTTCAGCTTTGACTTCCAGGTTTTCTATGCGGTCCACACCAAAAGTACGTAAATCTTTAAATCCTTTAACAATGCCTACCACATACCACCGGTTCTGGTATTCCCTGATAAGATAGGGCTTTAGCTGGTATTTGCGTTTCTTGTTTTTGTGAAAATTGAAATGCTCAAATGAGATCTTTCGCTTTTCTTTAATAGCCTGGAGGATTGGTTTCAGGTTTTCCGTTCCTTTCATTCCTCCAAAGCTTCCAAAGGAGATGTTTTCCAGTGAATTTTTACTTTCAGCCAGGGTTTCCGAAAGCAATGAGGCAGTATTGACAATCTCCAGGAACCGGAAGAATTCTTCTACATTCACACTTTTGCTGTAATCTATTTCATACCCCCTTCGGGATAGATTCCATTTTACTTCCACTCCAAATTCATTACGTATCTGCTCCATATCCCGCTGTAGGGTACGGTCTGATATTTCATGTCCATGCTCATGAAGGTATTCCAGTATTTCACGAAATGACGGAAACTGACCGCTGTCGGCCTTTTCTATGATGAGGGTGTAGCGTTTGATGACTCCTTGCTGGGACATAAGATTTTTTTATGTTCTACATACTTGTAAAACCTAAGTTGAGCGGTTTGAACAGCCTGTCCCGATTTTTATCGGGATAGTGAAAAAGCGCTTTACTTAGGTATAACCCCGATTTAGAAATTGTTGCATTTCACCGAATGGGTGAAGTGAAATGTTAACAATTTCTTTATCGTGAGCGAAAATCGGTAAATTTGGGTAAAAGTATTAATTTAAGGTTGAATTTCATCAGGTATCTTTAAGAATTACTATTGATTTTTTAATCTTAACTGAAATTTATAATTTGTATTGGATAGCCATATTTTCATGATTCATATTATCTCTTTTGAAAGAATTTTGCTATTGTCTAAATATACCGGTAAAACATACCAAATTCATTTTCCTCCAACTTCAACCAGTTATTTATTAGTTTGATTTCTTTTTTTGAAAGATCTTTTTGTGTATCTATTGCATTTAGTTGGTTGTTTAGGTTTCTAATAAAGAAATCTCTTATTTTATGATCCAGGTAACGAGGTTTTAATAATACCCAGTTTTCAAGATGTTTTGAAAAATCAGCAGTACTGCAAAACATATTTTCATTCTCTCTTGATGTTACAATGATTGTATTCAACAGACCCAACACTTCATCTAAATAATTAAGATGATAATAATTGTAACCCTCCTCTATATCCGGGACATTTTCCTCCAGTATTTTTTTTGGATAGTATAACATTAGAAAGGAATGATCATCTGCAAATATTTGAATGTTTTCACGGAAATCCAGGAATTCGGCTAACTTGAAATATACAAGATCCGCAATTAATTTGGCATTCTCAATATCAAAAGAGATAAGCTTATTCATGTTTTTATTCCTGAACATTCTGGAAAGAGGTATGAGATT
>DATGCI010000103.1:0-2276 GCA_035312185.1 bacterium | reverse complement strand
AATTGAAGTTTTTCCGGTAATCTTTTGAAATAATTTGGATACTGCCACTGTAAGAACAGCCAGTGGTATGGCTGTAGAAATAGTTAATCCGGAAACTAGCCCCAGATAAGCATTTGCCATCCCGAACAGAATACCAAATATTGAACCATAAATCAGCGACTTGATTGTCAATTCTGACATGGTTTCAGTTTTTGGAACATACGGCGAATACTCATCACCGGGTATCTCTTCATAGGCTTCCGGTGGTAGTCCCTGCTTTTCCTTCATGTTTTCCCCTCATTTTTTTGAAATATTTAGATTTAAAGCTGTCTCGATTCTTATCATTTAAAGTTGATTGCATTATGATTTCTGCAGGTTCTACCTGCAGTTACTAATATTTTACCCCTTCGGGGTAATGTTTGATAAATTGTGATTTCTTTGCCTCAATTGTCAAGAATCGGAAAGAACTCTGAAAGAGTTCAATTTTAATAACTGCCGATGAAATCGGTAGCCAGGTTACAAAATTTTCTCAACCCCACCGGGGTTGAACTAAAATCTCCTTCGCAGGTTCTCCTATTTTAACTTTTTAGGATTAATTTTCCAAGAAATTTTATCACAGTGTATTTACCAGGATAAAAGCTTTGAGATTAAGGAAAACTGAGTACTTTATTGAATGGTGACAGGCTTTTTTTATGGCTTCCATCTTTTTGAATTTATTTGTATCTTAAGCCATGTGCACCAGTATAATTACTACAGGAAAACCAAATGGCTTTTATTTTACATACATCAGATCATATTGATCATTTGATCAATGAAGAACTGGATAGTTTGCTGGATCAAGGGCCCGACGATCCTTTTCAACCTAATAGGATTGTGGTGCAGAGTCGTGGCATGTCCGATTATTTAAAGAAGAAATTGACAGCCAAAAGAGGAGTACTCTGCAATCTTGATCTCCCATTTCTAAATAATTTTGTCAATGATATTCTTGAAAACAGCCTGGATGATCCTCCAGAAATAGATTTCTTCCAGCCTGAAATAATGTGCTGGAACATATATTCCATTCTAGAAGAAATAGAATCCAAGTATCCTATCCTGCAAAATTATATTGATGGTTCGAATGAAGAACTCAAAAGATTTCAACTGGCTGATAAAATTGCCAATGTATTTGATAATTATCAGATTTATCGTCCTCATCTACTTCTCAAATGGGAACAGGGTGATATTAGTAAAAATGAAAAGTGGCAGGCTGAGATCTGGTGCAAACTGGCTGAAGAACATGTCAGCAGAGCCAGAGGATTTTATCAATTTATTACTGATTCAGAAGTGAATGTTGAAATTAATCAGTCTCCTATAAATGTGTTCGGTGTTTCCACTTTACCACCACTTTACATTCAATTTTTTAAAAAACTGAGTAAAAGTGTGGATGTCCATTTTTTCAAATTTTCATGGTTACCTGATAATGATGATTTAAGTCTTACAAGGGATGAAGGTGAATATTCTGAACTTTTTCGGTTTGATCTCAAGCAATCAATTGCTCAACAGGATAATCAATTTCTGGAGTCAAATGGTAAAACAGGCCTTGAATTCGAGCTGCTTTTGAGGAACACAGCCGACAAATGTAAAATTACCCGAACTGATAATGATAAAGACCATCTTCTGGCGCGATTTCAAAAATCTATACTAAATGATCGGGATAGCATTTCAATTTGCAAGGACGATTCTATTCAAATTCACAAAGTTCACAATAAAATCAGGGAAGTGGAAACCCTTTATAATTCATTGCTAAATATTCTGGATAAAGATAGTACAATTACTCCGGGTGATATTACTGTGATTATTCCGGAAATTGAAGAATATATTCCTTATATAAAGGCTGTTTTTAATCGTTATGATGAAAAAAATGATAAGCATCTGCCCTTTCGAATTGCTGACCAGACAGTTTTGTCCTTTCAAAAATTTGTAGAAACCTTCACCGACCTGCTTGATATAAAAAATTCTCGTTTCAAAGCCAGCTATATTTTGAAGATTCTGGAAAATGATATGGTACGTGAGACTTTTGATATTGAGGAAGAGGAGCTGGAATTAATTAATAAATGGGTTGAAGAAAGTGGTATCAGATGGGGTATTGATGAAAAACATCATCAGAAATATGGTCATAGTGAATTCAAAGAAAATTCCTGGCAATTTGGTCTTGATAGAATGTTATTAGGTTATGCTATGAGTAATGAGACTCAACTATATTCTGATATACTACCTTATGATGAAATTGAAGGACAAAATTCAAATACTTTGGGTCA
>DATGCI010000102.1:0-2908 GCA_035312185.1 bacterium | reverse complement strand
TCCACCTCTCAGAAATAGACCTGGCGATATTCCAATATTGATCAACCATTTTATTAAAAAGTTCAAAGAAAAATATAATTACGATCGCAAAGATATCAGTCAGGAGGTAATCGATGTCCTGACCAATAAAAAATGGCCCGGTAATGTTCGGCAGCTTGAGAATTTAATGGAACGGGCTATATTATATTCGGGAAAAAATGAGAAACTTAAGTTGAAACACTTTGATATGGAGTCCCACCCTATCAATCTTGATGAGGATAAGGTTAATGATGATTTTATCACAATCGATGAAATGGAAAAACGCTTAATCTTACGAACTTTAAAACAGACTGACAATAATCGCACGAAAGCAGCGAAAATACTGGGAGTCAGCGTTCGCACAATCCGAAATAAATTGAATCAGTATAAGGAAGAAGGCATTAATATTCCGGAATAGGTTATTTTATCCAATAATCTATTATAGTCAATTTAATTTACAATAAATAAAATATATTAAATGTTAGGCTCATTTAATACTAAAAAGGCCCCGATTTTATCGGGGCCTTTTGATAAATATTGGAATATTTTTTTTAATCTATAGTGCTTTGCAAAATTAATGTCTGGAGGATAGGAATAATTTTAAATATATCAAAAAATAGTTTTTCAAATACTTGCGTTGCGAAATTCAATTTTGTAACAAGCTAGAGGGGCTTTTTTTAATTTAGGATAAGACATTTGTTTTTAAAATTGCTACAAATTCTATTTATGTTGTTTTAATACTTTAACTTTCTTGACAGGTAATCCCGTGACTTTTGAAATTGTTTCTATATCCATCTCATTTTTGAGCATATTTTTGGCAATCGTAACCTGTTCTTCTCTCTTTCCTTCTCTTTTACCTTCTCTTTTACCTTCTTTTATCCCTTCTTTCTTACCTTTTTTGATCCCCTTCTTTTCCAGCTGTTCGGCAATAGTCATCATAACATCACCTCCTATTTTTGATCTTGCTTTTATTTTTTTGTGAAATTCCTCGAGATCATCATCTCTTACATTGGCCACATAAATTACCAGATGTTTTGGGAAATTAATATCATATTTTTCCAGCATGTTAGCGAATTTATTTAACCTATAAAATTCATTAGCATTCATTTTATACCTTCCAGGCAGGCCCCGAAAAATTACCTTCGTGGGCAGGCCCCGAAAAAGTACCCCCGTGGGCAGGCCCCGAAAAAGTACCCCCGTGGGCAGGCCCCGAAATACTCAGGGATCAAAAGAAATAACCTCTTCGAGATTTTCCCCGAAAGTGATCGGGATGAATAAATCACGGGATTAACCTTAGATTAGATCAAATTCGAAATAGTTTATCTAATAAAATCCGTTTGTCAGAACTTTTGCTATCCTTGATGCAGTTTTGCCATCCCAAAACTTCGGGCGTTTACCTGCTTTGCCCTTGCCAGCCAAAATATTTTCAACTTCAGCTTCAATTTGCTCAATCTCGATAAGTTTGTTGGTGCCTTCCCAGATAGTGATCGGTCTTTCTGTATTAGGACGGACAGTCAAACAGGGGACGCCCATATAGGTGGTTTCTTCCTGAATTCCACCGGAGTCAGTAAGTACCAAACGAGCATTGCTGAGTAGATTGATGAATTCCAGATAGCCAATTGGTTCTGTCAAAATCAGATTATCAATATTATTCATTTTATCCAGGAGGCCATAATTTTCGGCATTTTTTATAGTGCGAGGGTGAGCAGGGAAAATAAGTGGGAGTTTTTGGCTAACCTTATCCCAGATATTGACCAATTTTTCCAGAGAATCTTTTTTGTCCACATTAGAGGGACGATGAAAAGTCATCACTCCGTACTGCTCTTTTTGAATATCTTTACCAAAAGAAACAGTAGAGCCATCCATTCTTTCCAGGTTGATTGATATATCCTGAGTGCGTTCAAGATTATTAGCCAATGTATCAATCATTAGATTTCCGACCATATGAATATTATCTTTTGAAACGCCTTCATTAATAAGATTCTCGTCAGCGTCCTTACTGGTAGTAAAGTATAGATCAGAAATAGCGTCTGTTACCATCCGGTTGATTTCTTCAGGCATAGATTTGTCCCGAGAACGGAGTCCGGCTTCATAATGAGCAGTTTTAATATGTAATTTTGATGCTACCAAGGTACAGGCGGCCGTACTATTGACATCACCAACAACAATGACCAGATCAGGTTTTTCATCCAGACAAAATTGTTCAAATCTTTCCATAATGCGAGCAGTCTGGCGAGCGTGGGAATCGGAACCAACTTCAAGATTTACATCTGGTTTGGGAATGTTGAGCTGATCAAAAAATAAGGCCGACATGTTTTCGTCATAATGTTGTCCGGTATGAACTATCATAGGCTCAAATTCGTCATATTTACTGAGTTCCTTCATTAAAGGTGCAATTTTCATAAAATTAGGTCGAGCACCAGCGACAAGTGCGATTTTGTGTTTTTTCATATAAAAATCTCCGAATATTTTCAAAATAATATCAACCAAGAAAACTAATAAAAATATCTAGATTTTAAAAGATTAAATGACGGGAAAAAATATTTGTCCGCGAATTAACACGAATTTTATTGCGGAAACTGGAAAGCGGAAGCCGGAAACCGGGAAATAGAAAAATTGATTTTTTTGGCGGTAAACATTATTGAATTATTTTTTGAGATTAGCCCCATACTTCAGTATGGGGTCTTTTTTAGCACAACAACTCTCTAACCCGCAAAATCCACGAAATGTCTTAATAATAGTCGAGTGGTGAAGTGGCGAAGTGGTCGAGTGGGAAATTCTGAAACGGGAATAGGGAAAAAGGCATGTCATCTCGAGTGAATGAAATGAGGGAGAGATCTCCCGGCATGTTGTTGTGGTCGTTGGTAAATGGGAAAGATGTTGTGCTTTC
>DATGCI010000101.1:0-2302 GCA_035312185.1 bacterium | reverse complement strand
AGATATAATAATTTTCATTCCAATAGTTGTAGCGCTTCATTTCCTAATTATTTTGGTAAGAAATCCCAAAGTTAAAAGTTCTCGTTATTAAAATTTCTATATTTTATTATAAACATAAAACAACTTTTCAAGATTTTAATTATTGTTCATCTTTTAAATTAGCAAAACTAAATAGTACAAAAACCATACTAAAACGTTTATTGTAGTTATCAATTTATCCCATAATGACTTTTACTTCGGCTTCTTTGTTATCCAAAACCGGGAGGATATTACCTTCAATTTTATGGTCATCCACATAAATTTCTTTTACCCCTTTTTGAACACTTTCAGGATTTTTTATACGAATTTTATATAAAGTCCCTCTAAAATATCTATCAAAATTTAGCTTATCCCATTTTGCTGGTATTGCTGGATCAATTTTTAATCCAGAATATTGTGCTCTTACTCCTAAAATATAGTCAATGCTGACTCTATACATCCAGACCGCCGTTCCTGTTTGCCAGGAATGGCTGGCCTTACCTGGCTCCTTATTAGCATCGCTGGTAATATATTGTGAATAAACATAGGGTTCGGCAGTGAAAGTATCCGAGTCGATCCGATTTGGTAGCATATTTTTAAAATATTGATAGGCTCGATTGCCCCTCCCTAGCATACACTCTGCCTGAATTAACCATGTAGTAGGATGACAGAAAACTCCAGCATTTTCTTTTTTCCCAGGAACACACCTAGTTACTAGTCCAATATTCTGATCGATTTCCTGGTAAGCAGGTGAACATATTTTAGGTCCGAATTCCGAATCAAGGTGTTTTTTTACACTATCAAGAGCTTTGATCAATTTGTTCCTATCAGCAACTTTTGAAATTACAGCCCAGGCCTGGCTATTTAGATAAATTTTGCCATATTTATTGGATTTGGAGCCAATTTTTTTCCCACTATTACCAATTGCTCTTATAAACCATTCTCCATCCCAGCAACATTTTTGAACATTTTTCTTTAACTGATCGCGTACATTTTTGACTTCTGCAAGGTGTTTATTATCTATAAATTCCAGAAGGCCAATTAATTCATTAAGCATTGCTATAAAAAATAATGCTCCCCAAACACTTTCACCGCCTCCATTTCCACCGATATAATCTAGAGTATCATTCCAGTCGCCACGGCCAAAAATGGGGAGTCCATTGGGGCCCTTATTATCTTTTATATAATCAACAACGGCGAGAATATGATCAAGGATAGTCCCCTTGCTTTCATCCAGGAATGGCTCAACCGTTTTTAAAAAATCAAAATCTCCAGTTTCCTTTAAATAGTCAGTTACAGCCAGGATAAACCATAGAGGATCATCGCAGTGTTGAGTAGTTTCTCCTTGACCATCTTTGTAGAAATGGTGATAAACTTTTCCATTGGTAAACATCTGCCGTGATAGTAAAGCAATTCTTTGACGGGCTTTTTTAGGATTTGCAATTGTTGTAGCCAGAGTATCCTGAGCAGTATCGCGAAAGCCAAACCCTCTACCAATTCCCCAGTAATAATAACTCGCTACTCTCCCTACATCAAAAGCAACTTTGGCCTGATAGGGTATCCAGTAATTCATAAAAATATTCAGATCAGATTCAGGGGTTTTAACGTTGGTTTTTGAAAAGAATTTTTCCCAGCTGTCTTTTACCTGTCTGAGAGCCTTATCAACGCTGTCTGTTTCTAAAAATTTTCCTACTTCAGACTCTTTGATCTGGTTGAATTTTTCTTTCGGAATAACGCCAAGATTATAAATGAAGCCCTTTGTCTGTCCTGGTTGTAAAGTAACTTCAGACTTTAATACACCAATCGCATTTCCATAATCTGTATCCCGGCTTGAAAGATGTCCTTTTTCAATAGCAACTGGATTATTTTCATTTCTATAGAATCCTATAAAACGTTCTCGTCTTGTTTCATATTCTTTAATTGGCAAACTGGAATTAAAAAATACATATTGATTCCAGGCCTGATTTTCCTGTTGCTGAGTACCAAAATTTTCAGTAACCCAGTATGTTTTAGTTGCAAAAAGTGTATTAAGTTCACGGTCAAAATTAACTCTATTAAAATGTTGGTCATCACACTGATTAATTAAATCGACTAGGGCATGTCCAAGAGAAAATTCAACATAACTATAGATTTCCAGATTGCGTTTGCGGGACGACCTATTTATTAATTCACCTCGCCAGATTTCTCGGTTACTATCTTGGGGGACAAAAAATTTAAGAACACCTTTAATATCATTTACAAAGGATTCAGAAATAGTGTAGCCAAATCCATGGATAATATTATA
>DATGCI010000100.1:0-3109 GCA_035312185.1 bacterium | reverse complement strand
GACGGTTTCCGCAGACAATTAGGCGTTCGGTCAAATAATCCCAATCCGCCCCTGCTGGTAAAAGCCATGCGGGATACAGTAACACAAAATGAAAACCTGCAACCAAAGATTTCAAACAACAAGCCCTCTCCAGAGAATATTTCCGGGAATATAACTATGAATCTCAGTGTAAACATACCCGGGAACACATGGGTTCGGGGAGATGACATGAATTTTGAGCTGAGTGGCAATTTAAGGGCCATCAAACAGGGAGAACAGACAGACTTGTTCGGAACCTTGAATATAGAACAAGGATTCTTTGAATTCTACGGCAAGAAATTCGATTTTGAAAAAGGGAGCCTCACATTCACCGGGGGAAGAGAAATCAATCCCCGGCTGGACATGATACTGGGGTATGATTTCCGCGATCCTGACAGGGAGTTGCATACCCTTACTCTGCGTATTGAAGGCAGAAGCATGCAGCCTCAACTGGCCTTCGCGCTGGACGGCGAAACCATCCAGGAAAAGGAGGCTTTTTCCTATCTTCTGTTTGGGAAGGCGCCCGGTCGTCTTACTGCCGGAGAGCAAACGTCGCTGGAGGAAAGTGCTGCCGATATTGGCCGTTCACTGGCCATTGGCAAAGTAACCGATATTGTGACAGGCTCATTAAAGAGTTCTTTGGGTTTAGATGTTGTGGAGATTGGGGGAGGTAAAACCTGGAAATCCGGCAATGTCAAAATAGGAAAATACATCACCGAAGATCTGTATATAAGCTACAAACAGACCTTTGCATTCGACAAACGCGAAAAGGTGATTGAACCCGAACGGATCACCCTTGATTACCAACTGACACGTTCTCTTTTCCTGCAGGCCACCAACCAAATGCCCAATTCAGGGTTTGATTTGATATTTAAAAAAAACTGGAAGTAAAAAATGACCGCTACTTTTTCTTAGCTCCCAGCAAATCCCTAATATGCTTTTCACCTTCCTTCGTAAGTTGAAAGTATTTCTGTTGTCCTTCCCGTGAAAATTGCTTAATGATTTTCTGAGTTTTTGCAAGATTATTGATCAGGCTGGAAGTATTACCTAAAATCCGCAGATGAAAAATTTGGAAAAATCACTGCCTGAATATAGGCTTAATTTATCAAATTTTAATGTAAAAATTAGCCGTTCCTTCACGTAAAATTCCTATCAATAGTATCTCATTTGCCCTGTTTTTATTTATTAGGATCGAGCCGAGCATAACGTTTTTTTTAGAATATAAATTACTGAAATTCAGTAAAATGTATTTGAGGGTGAAACATACCTCACCCCTTTTTAGACTGGAAAGTGCTGCTTTCTATTCCACAGCCAAATGATAACCTCGCGATGAGAATAGCTTTAATACGTCCTGCCGCCCCCTGCGTATCCATTTTGCCGGCACAACGATAAAACGATAGATAAACTTCTTCAGTCGATAATAGGGTTTAACAAAATCCACCTTCTTGCTGATAAAATTGATCAAAAAGTGATATAAGTTACGGCATATGGCCATAATAATCATAAATACCGTGTTTTCCTGTAAAAAGGAAAAAGGCATCTTCTTCCAGCAAAAATCATTGTTCATCTCATCAAACAATCGCTCACTCTCACCCCGGGCGTTATAAAACCTGATGATTTCTTCGTCTGATTTTTCCCAGTCATTGGTCATAATGGCGCGGTAAACAAAATGATCTCCGCTAAACAGGTCATACTGCCCGTCGCTTTTCTTTTCCCGGCTGATCACATAACGATAGCTCTTTTCTCCACCAAAAGGAGCATATTCTATAGAGGCTACCTGATAGGTCTTATAGCCAATCTCTACCTCTTGCCAGTTGATAATATTTTTTATCCGCGAGAGCAGTTCGCTGCAGCGCATTGCCCGTATATAAAAGTACTCGGCTTCTTTTTCCACGAGCGAGACAACCTCCCGGGTAAAAGACCCGCAATCGGCACGGAAACGTTTTATCCGGACGTCAAATTCTTTAAGCAGATTGAACATCCGCTCAAGAGTTTCTGCCTGCCGGTATTTTACATTGCTATTGCCATTGCGGTTTTCAATATAAACCGGAAAGTTACCAATCGATGCGATACCCGGCATATAGCCATCGGCTTTTTTATAGCTGCGCCGGGAATCGTATTTGTCGTTGGCAGTAAACTGATTGTCATAATCAAGTGTATTACCATCGCTCGATATAACTTGCCTCAAGTTTATTAAAAGCCCCACCATAAGCCGATTTAAGGCGATGTTGCTGTTAAATTCATGGCTGATACCTTTATGCCCGGTATAAAGCTGCTTTTCTGTGGACAGTTCTTTCTGCATCCGCAGGAGCGTATCTGCGGAGGGAGGATTGAATCCTTTTAATTGATCTAATATCGGGCGGTTATGGTCGTTAATGTCTTCAGCACAATCTCCGCCTGAAAAAACCAGGTTTAAATAGGAGCGCACAATATCACTATAGGAGTAACTGGCATTGGCATAGCGGCTACCCAGCTCTCTGTCAATAAATGCATATATTCCTCCATTGCTGAGAATATGATCGGTCAGATTAATACCGCCAAAGCCATTGATTTTTTCATTAGAATATGTAACTTGCATACTCGTGTGTGTTTTGTTTCACCAAAATTGGTGAAAATTTTAGAATCGGGCAAGCTTTGGAAGCACTGATTTTCCTCAGCTTCCCGATTTTTCCAAATTTTCCATTTGCGGGATCTGGGATGACAACAAAATCACATACAACAAATAAAAATATCAAACAAAAAATCCTAATTCTACAGGAATTGGGAGCAGATCATATTCTTGATAACTCATTAAACAAAATAATTGAGTTTCAGTTAGCTAAATACAAGCAATTTAGGAAAGAAGTCAGAGCAGAATTGAAAAAATTTGAAAACACCTATAACATAAAATCCAAAGCTTTTTTCGACAGATTTCAAAAGGGAGAAATGGGAGATAAAACTGATTATATTGAGTGGGCTTCCATTTATGAAAATCTGGAATATTACGATGACAAGATTGCCACTTTGGAGGATGCTGTTAAAAAATGATTCATCAATACATTCGGGAACTGGAGCAATTCATAAATAAAAAGTAAAATGGACCTACATGAAA
>DATGCI010000099.1:0-14417 GCA_035312185.1 bacterium | reverse complement strand
TATTGAGATTAGCACCATGCTTCAGCATGGTGTCCATGGAAATATAAAACATGAATTTAACCCAAATCAATAGAGTTCTATTTAAAGCTTTAGCAGGCTTCCAGAAATAAACGGATGAGGAATAAAATGAAGCATTCCCACACTCGCATCTGGATCCATTTGATCTGGTGTACAAAAAACCGGGAAAGATGTATCTTCGATAATACTGCCCTAAGAATTCACAATCACCTTCTGCAAAAGGCGAAATCTTTGAATTTACCATTTGAAAAATTAAATATTCAACCTGAGCATATCCATGCTCTGATCAACCTGCCAGCTAATAAAAAACTCTCGAAATTCACACAAAACATAAAAGGAGAATCGTCAAATTGGATTAATTCCAAAAATTTGATGAAAGGACATTTTTCATGGCAGCGAGGTTATGGAGCTTTCTCGGTAAGTGCTTCGCAATATGATATTGTAAAAAAATATATAGGAAAACAGAAAGAACATCACAGGAAGGTTTCATTTAAGGAAGAGTATCAGGTCTGGCAGGAAAAATATGGTGTTATTGGTGAATGACTTTTAGATTCTTTACCCCCGAATAAATTCGGGGGCTATTCTCATTGATTATATTGAGATTAGCACCATGCTTCAGCATGGTGTCCATGAAAATATAAAACATGCATTTAACCCGGATCAACCGAGTTCTCTTTGGGGCTTTAGCAGGCTTCCAGAATTTGGAGGTGGAAAGCCAAAAAAATACAGAAAAAAAAATTGATGATTTTCCCAACAAACAACAAAAAAATATTGACAATTACAAACATATTACCTATATTTCCTAGTAGTTTGATAGGTTTTAAACCGAAACAGAAGGAAAGGTTGTAAAAAATGTGGCAATTATCGACAAAGGGAAGATATGGAACTCGCCTGATGTTTCAACTGGCTTTGAATTATGGCCAGGGGCCTATGCTTCTGAAGGATATTGCCAAAAATGAAGACCTATCAACAAAATATCTGGAGCACATTGTTCCTCTTTTGAAGTCAGCCAATTTCATCAATTCCACTCGCGGCGCCCACGGTGGATATGCACTTGCAAAAGAACCGGCGGAAATTGATCTTCGCACCCTAGTCGCCGTTCTGGAAGGTGACATCGCGCCTGTTGACTGTGTTGATTCTCCTGATATTTGCGAGCGCAGTGATACCTGCGTGGCCCGGGATGTATGGTCTATTCTGGAGGACAGAATTAATGAGACTCTGGAAGATATTACGCTTCAAGATATGGTTGACAATTTTAAAGAGAAATATGAGTTAACTTAGTTCAAATGTTAAAAAACTCAAAATATATCATCCTTATTATTCTACTTTTTAGTATAAGTTTAATTGGTGCTAATCAATGTAAGAGCCATTGCTGTAGAATTGATTCGCAACAATCTATCGAACACAATGAGCATGTTTGTATTCTAAACGTTTCTAAATTTTTTCAGGATGCCGCTGAAGGACGCAGTCTGAATGAATTTACCTTAAAAAAACAGATAATATCCTTATTTTATCAGCCTGACACTAACTTTCTTACTAAGCAAAGGTCTTATAATTATTTTGATTTCAACCATGGTATTCGAAAATTAAATAAGCCCTTCATATATCAAAATCCTCCCTTAATAATTTAAAATTCTCCATTATTACAATTGAATTCCTTGCATTGTAAATAGATCAAAATGCAGGGCTATTGGAATTTTAATTTCAATTAATAATGGAGAATTACATGACTAATAAATTTTTGTTGCGGTTATTTTATCGCGCTGAAAAAATTATAATATTTTCTTTAATTTTGGTGTCGATTTTATCCTCTGGAATGGCATGGGCACAAGCTCCTTCCTATTATTCAATTCTTCGACAGGACACTCTCAATACACTTTCCGCAAAACCAACTTTATCCGATTATGTTAGATTCGGTCTGACCAATAATCCAGATATTCAGGCTGCTTATCAGCGCTACAAATCCGAGTACGAAAAAATCAATTCTGCCTCTAAATTACCTGATCCGGTATTGAGTTTGGGTTATTTTTTGCGTTCGATTGAAACAGCAGTTGGTCCCCAGGAATATAAACTCGGTTTGATGCAACCATTGCCCTTTTTCGGCAAATTAAAATTAAAAGAAGAGATTCAATCAACTAGAGCGCGCCAGGCTTATCAAAATTTATCAAAAAAGATGAATTCCAATCGCCATCAAATCAAATCTACATATTATGATTATTACTACTTAAAGAACGCTATAGATATAACGCAAGATCAAATTCGCCTTCTGGAGCAATGGGAAGGACAAATTGAATCTAAATTCAAAACCGGTCAGTCCTCCTATCCTGATCTAATCAAAGCCCAAATAGAGCTTTTAAAATTAGAGGATGACCTGAAAAGTTTACTTGACAATCGCAAAGTTCTCAGAGCTCAATTTAAAACTGTCCTAAATGTTGACTCGCTCTCAGATATTTACATATCCGATGACTTTAAGATTGAATATCCAGATACCTCACAAAATTTTCTGACTGAGATAAAAAAGTATAATCCCGATTTTCAAAATGCCAGAAATGCTGTAAAGATTCAGAAGAAAGCAAAGAAATTAGCCCGGCTGCAATATTATCCCGATTTTGCAATAGGTTTTGACTATATTCTTACCGGTGATAAATATACAGGCGGTACTCAGGTAAAGGAAAGTGGTAAAGATCCTCTTGTAGTCAAATTTTCTATTTCCCTTCCTCTCTGGTGGAAGAAAACTCAATCGAAAGTCAAGGCAGCTCACTTTCGACAGGAGGAAGCACTAGAACAACAAGTTGGACTTGAGAATAGTCTCTCTTCTCAGCTGATCGAAATAACGAATCTCCTCCAGGATAAACATCGTAGAATTCAACTTTATCAACAGGAGTTGATTCCCAAGAGTCAGCAATTATTGGAAGTAACAGAGACTGCTTATTTAAATGGAAAATCTGATTTCATGAGTTTAATAGATGCTCAGAGACGGCATCTGGAACTAACTTTAAAACTCAAAAAATCAAGAGCAGAATATCTCAAAGCAAGAGCCGCTCTTGAAAAATTAATAGGGAGAACATTATGAATTCGAATAAAATTATAGATAATATCAAGAAGTTTTTTAAGCGAATAGGTTGGACAGGATTCGTTATAATTATTGTGGCTTTTAGCATTGGATATTTTGGTGCTGGCAGTAGAAAAGTTCAGGATTCCGAAGCAAAAGCCCATGCCCATGCTGACACAAATCAAACTGAAATCTGGACCTGTTCCATGCATCCTCAAATCAAGCTTGATGAGCCAGGACAATGTCCAATTTGTTTCATGGATCTAGTTCCTCTAGAATCCACTGGCAGTGGAGTTAGTCTTAGCCAGCTCAAATTATCCCAAAGGGCTATGGAACTGGCAGAAATTCAGACCAGTAAAGTTCAGCGGCGTCCTGCAATTCGAGAGATCAGTCTATCAGGAAAAGTGACCTATGATGAGACACGTTTAAAAAAGATCAGCAGCTGGATTCCAGGCCGAATAGAAAAACTCTATATTAATTACACCGGTATGCGAGTAGAGAAAGGTGACAAACTTTTTGAAATCTATAGTCCGGAATTAATTGCTGCTCAGGAAGAATTGATTCAGATCAAGAAAACTTTACAAAAGTATGAAGATCAAAGCAGATCTAGTTATCAAAAAACACAATTAACTCTGGAGAAAACCCGTGAAAAACTTCGTCTTCTGGGATTAAATTCTGATCAGATCAACCAAATTGAGAATAAGCTTACGCCTTCCCAAACTATTACTATTCATAGCCCAACTTCAGGTATTGTTACCGACCGAAAAGCTATTCAAGGCAGGTATGTAAACACCGGTACAATTGTTTATAAAGTTGCCGACCTAAGTCAAGTTTGGGTAAATCTTGATGCTTACGAATCCGATCTACAATGGTTAGAAAAGGGCCAAAAAGTAGATATTCGAGTGGCGGCTTATCCCGGCCATGAGTTTTCCGGTCAAATATCTTTCATCGATCCTGTTCTTAATTCAAATACCCGTTCAGTAAAGATTAGAGTAGCAGTTGAAAATTCTGATTTGATTTTGAAACCCGGAATGTTTGCAAGAGCAATGGTAAAAGCAGGACTTACCGAGCAAGGGCAGGTTATTGCTGAAAATCATTTTGACCATAATAAAAAATTGGAATCATCAAAATCACCTCTAGTTGTGCCTGCTTCGGCGGTTTTGTTGACTGGTAAACGGGCGATCGCCTATGTAAGATTACCAGAAAAAAAAGAGCCTGTATTTGAATTTCGTGAAGTAGAACTGGGCCCAAAAGCCGGTCAATATTACATTGTCAAATCCGGTTTAAAAGCCGGTGAAAAAGTGGTCACGCGTGGTAATTTCAAGATTGATAGCGCTATGGAAATCGCTGCCAAACCCAGCATGATGAATCCTGATGCTGGTGATTCAGAAAAGAAAAATCACGAACATTCTGGCCATGATATGAGCAGCTCTATGAATACTGCTGAAATGGACAGCAAAGAACAGTCTGAAATCCAACTCATAAAAATTAATGATTCAGGATTTATCAAAACTTTAAATAAAATATATGACCATTATTTTGCCTCTCAAAAAGCACTTGCTCAGGATAATTCTCAGGCGGCTATAAATTCATTTCAGAAGATTCATAGTATAATTAATCAAACATCTGGATCCAATTTTAAGATCAGTGAAAATGGACTGGAAAAATGGGAAGAATTATCCAGCAAATTGATGCAATCCACTCACAATCTAGAGACATTAGAATCAATAGAAAAAATCAGGGAAACTTTTGAAACAATAAGCATGACGGTTCTTGATTTAGAAAAGACCTTTGGGCATGCAGGCGACAGAAATTTTTATCAGATCTATTGCCCCATGGCTTTTGATAATAAAGGTGCCAGCTGGATTCAAACTGACAGTTCTGTCAAAAACCCCTATTTCGGTAGTTCAATGTTAAAATGCGGTGAAGTTCAAGAAACCTACCAACCTTACAATTCAGAAAAAAAGGAGGCCCATAATCATGAGTAGTTCAGAACCCCGCAACCTCCTCGATAAAGTAATAAAGTTCAGTCTTCATAATCGGCTGATCATTTTTCTGCTACTTGCTATCTTACTGGTCTGGGGCATTATTGTGGCGCCCTTTGACTGGCAAATTCCCGGAATCGATCGCAGGCCTGTGCCTGTCGATGCTATTCCCGACATTGGTAAAAACCAGCAAATAGTCTTTACTGAATGGAAAGGGAAATCTCCTCAGGATGTTGAGGATCAGATCACATACCCCTTGACAGTCTCACTGCTAGGAATTCCTCAGGTAGAAACCGTACGCTCTTTTTCCATGTTTGGATTTTCCTCTATTTATGTAATTTTCAAAGAAGACGCAGATTTCTACTGGTCGCGCAGTCGAATTTTAGAAAAATTGAACTCTCTCCCCCGCGGTACACTTCCCAATGGTGTTCAACCTGCTTTAGGTCCTGATGCAACTGCTCTTGGTCAGGTTTTTTGGTACACCTTAGAGGGTCGGGATACAGATGGAAATCCAACTGGTGGTTGGGATTTACAGGAATTGCGCTCAATTCAGGATTGGTATGTCCGCTATGCTCTTCAATCGGTAGATGGAGTATCCGAAGTGGCCTCAGTAGGCGGCTTTGTAAAAGAATATCAAATTGATGTTGATCCAGGAGCCATGAAAGAGCAGGGTGTAAGCCTGGATCAAATTTTTCAAGCCGTCCGAAAATCCAATCTCGACGTTGGAGCTCGAACAGTTGAAATCAATAGAGTAGAGTATTTGGTGCGTGGCGTCGGACAGATCGATAATAAAGTGGATATAGAAAATACAGTAATTAAAACTGTTGATAATGTGCCATTATATATCAAAGATGTTGCCAATGTCACCCTGGGACCTGCTCAAAGACGGGGAATTCTCGACAAAGAAGGCGCTGAAGTTGTTGGCGGAGTTGTAGTCGCTCGCTACGGTGAAAATCCTCTTGCCACAATTAACAATGTCAAAGATAAGATCAAAGAAATAAGCCCCGGCCTTCCATCAAAAAAACTTGACGATGGAACTAGCTCAAAAGTAGAAATAGTACCTTTTTATGATCGTTCAGGACTGATTTATGAGACTCTAGGAACTTTGAGCAATGCTCTTCGTGATGAAATTTTGATAACAATTATTGTGATTTTGATAATGGTAATGCATTTGCGAACTTCTTTTTTGATTACAGGGATTCTTCCTCTGGCAGTTCTGTTTATTTTCATTGGCATGAAAGTTTTCCATGTAGATGCCAATATTGTTGCTCTTTCGGGAATTGCCATTGCTATCGGCACTATTGTAGATATGGGAATTGTAGTTTCAGAAAACATGCTGAACCACCTCAATGAAGCCAGCGACGAGGACAATAGGCTCAATGTGCTTTACAAAGCAGCCACTGAAGTAGGCAGTGCCGTTCTAACGGCTGTGGCTACAACTGTAGTCAGTTTTTTGCCAGTTTTCACGATGGAAGCGGCTGAAGGAAAATTGTTCAAACCACTTGCCTACACAAAAACAATGGCCTTGATTGCATCAGTTATTATTGCTCTAACAATTTTACCTCCTTTTGCTTCCCTTATTTACAGAAAGAAAGTGAAGAATAATATTATCCAAAATCTCAGTAAAATTGCCTTGACAATTTTTGGATTAATTTTGGCATTTGTCTGGCTCTGGTGGGCCGGTTTGTTGATCGCTGGATTGGGCACATATTTATTGATCAGGAAATCCATTCCTGAGGTCTGGGAGACAAAGATCAAAAAATCCTTCAACTGGATAATAATTGGTATTGTAGCCTTACTCCTTTCTTCTACCTGGTCTCCTCTAGGTTATGAAAGAGGCCTGCTGCTCAATGCTCTTTTTGTTTTCCTCTTAATTGGTCTGGTGATGGGAGCTTTAATATTGTTCACCAAATTATATCCCCGGATTCTGGGATGGACTTTAAAACACAAGAGAACTGCTCTTAGTATTCCAACGCTACTTGTTCTTATGAGTCTGATTATCTGGCTTGGATTTGGTTCAGTATTTGGATTTATGCCTGATTTTATCAAGAAAAGTGCTCCTTATCAAAGCATGGCTCACACTTTTCCCGGTTTAGGTAAAGAATTTATGCCACCTCTCGATGAAGGTTCCTTTCTCTATATGCCAACAACTATGCCTCATGCTGGAGTTGGCGAGGCTCAAGATGTACTGCAAAAACTGGATAAAGCTCTTTATTCAGTGCCAGAGGTAGAGATGGTAGTGGGAAAAGCCGGAAGGGCAGACACTCCCCTTGACCCAGCTCCCTTATCAATGGTAGAAACTATCGTAAACTACAAGCCAGAATACAAAACAGATAAAAATGGAAATCGATTGAGATTTGCTGTAGATCAAGATGGTAATTTTAAAAGAGACAATAAGGGCAATCTTATTCAGGATAAAAATGGACGCCCTTTTCGCCAGTGGCGAGATCACATTCGTACAAACGAAGATATCTGGGATGAATTGGTCAAAGTGGCCCAGATTCCAGGAGTTACCTCAGCACCCAAACTACAGCCAATTTCCGCCCGGATTGTTATGCTACAAAGTGGAATGCGCGCTCCTATGGGAATTAAAGTTAAAGGCCCTGACCTGCCTACTATTGAAGATTTTGGTTTGAAACTGGAGAAGCTTTTGAAACAAATTCCAAATGTTAAGAGTTCGGCAGTGATTGCCGATCGTGTTGTGGGCAAGCCTTATATCGAAATCCATATTGATCGAAAGGCGACCGCCCGTTACGGAATTCCTCTTAAAAAAGTTCAGCAGGTTATTGAAGTTGCTCTTGGTGGAAAAAAATTGACAACCACAATTGAAGGCCGGGAACGCTATCCAGTCAGAGTTCGGTATATGCGGGAGCTGCGGGATGATTTTGACGACATTGGCAATACCCTGATAAGTGCGCCCGATGGAGTTCAGATCCCTCTTAAACAATTAGCAGAAATTAAATATGTAAAAGGCCCTCAGGTCATAAAAAGTGAAGATACTTTCTTAATTAGTTATGTACTTTTTGATAAAGTCGATGGCACTGCTGAAGTCGATGTTGTAGAGCAGGCTAAAGAGTTCATCCAGAACCATATAGATGAGGAAAAATTACAAGTTCCGGCCGGAGTCAGTTACGAGTTTGCTGGCAGCTATAAAAATCAAATTAGAGCCAGTAAAAAACTCAGGCTAATTTTACCACTAGCCCTATTTGTAATTTTTCTGATCCTTTATTTTCAGTTCAATCGAATATCGACCACCTTTATAGTATTTACCGGAATAATTGTAGCCTGGGCCGGCGGATTTCTTTTATTATGGTTCTATGGTCAGGATTGGTTTCTCAATTTTAATTTTCTGGGTATGAATATGCGGACATTGTTTCAGATTCAAACAGTAAACTTAAGCGTGGCTGTCTGGGTTGGATTTTTGGCTCTGTTTGGTATTGCCAGTGATAATGGAGTAATTATCAGCACCTATCTGGATCAACATTTTAACCATCTAAAACCCGGATCAATTCCAGAAATTCACACAGCCACAATTGAAGCTGCCACTAGACGAATTCGTCCAGCTATGATGACTGCCAGTACAACCATTCTCGCCTTATTGCCGGTGTTGACCTCCACAGGCCGCGGTTCTGATATAATGGTGCCAATGGCCATTCCTTCTTTTGGTGGAATGCTTTTGGCCATTATTTCAACCTTTGTTGTGCCAATACTATACACAATTGTTAGGGAACGTCAATTAAAAAAATACGGAGAATTGAAATATAAACAAGATGTCTGAGATAAAAGGGATAGATTGACTGCCTGCCTTCTGCAGGGCCTGCCCTACAGAGTGGGTATGCAAAATCCCAGTTAATGTCCCAATAATTCAAAAGAAATATCAAATACCTTGGAAATTGCCCTAGCATGACTTATCTTATGTGGTTATTAGGAAGTCATCGAAAGAGTAAGACCAAAATATAGATTATGTGTAAGATAGAACCAATTGATTTTGAAAACCGAATCGCCTCCCTGCTTCCCCAGGTTGAACACCCTTTAAGATACACGGGCAATGAATTTAATGTAATCAACAAAAATCTGGAAGATGTTCAGGCTACAATAGCTCTGGCTTTTCCCGATCTTTATGATGTGGGAATGGGCTATTATGGACTGCAGATTCTCTATAATGTTATAAATAAAGAGGATGATTTAGCAGCGGAGAGGGTTTTCGCGCCCTGGCCCGATTTTGAGGAACTACTCAGACAAAATAAGATCCCCCTTTATAGTCTGGAAAACAAGGTGCCCCTCAACCAATTTGACCTTGTTGGTTTTTCACTGACCTATGAACTGAGTTACACAAACGTACTCAACATGCTGGATCTGGCAGACATTCCTGTCTGGCAGAAAGAGCGGAGTGGCGACGATCCCTTTGTGATTGCTGGTGGTGGAACTGTTTTCAATCCGGAGCCAATGGCACCCTTTTTTGACTTCTATCTGGTTGGTGATTCTGAAAATATAATTTCCTCTGTTGTTCGTGATGTTGTCTATTTTAAGGAGCAAAAAACTGGTCGTCAAAACATATTAAAAGAGCTGTCAAAAAAATACAGTTGCTTATATGTTCCCTCCTTATATAATAGCGAAGAAATAGAAGGTTTCTCCATTCCAGTTCCCAAATATTCGAAGGCTTCTAAAAAAATCAAAGCCAATAAAGTTACCGAACTTAATAATGATTCTTATCCAGTAAAGCCTTTAATACCACTCGGTAAATCCACCCAGGATCGAATGGTTATCGAGATCATGCGCGGTTGTACTCAGGGTTGCCGTTTCTGTCAAGCCGGGATGAATTATCGTCCGGTTCGTGAGCGAGAAGTCAAAAATATTGACAATCAAATTCGTGAAACTTTAAAGCACACCGGCTATTCTGATGTTTCCTTATTATCTTTGTCCACTTCTGATTACAATGGTTTGGAGGCACTGGCCGATTCTTTACATGACATTATTGAAAGGGATTCCATTTCACTTTCCCTTCCATCTTTGCGCCTGGATAGTTTTGGTGATAATATTGCTCAATTCGCCAGTAAACACAGCAAATCAGGACTCACATTTGCTCCTGAAGCCGGTTCAAAAAGACTGCGAAAAGTTATCAATAAAAGTATAACGGAGGAGGATTTACTCAAAGCTGTTGACCTGGCAGTCAAGTATAATTGGCGCACTATAAAGTTGTATTTTATGTTGGGCTTGCCAACTGAAAATGATCAGGATTTGGACGCAATTGCGAAACTGGTTAAAAAATTAAAAGACAGGAGTCAAAACCAGCTCAACTTCAATGTTAGTCTTTCGCCCTATGTTCCCAAACCTTTTACTCCTTTTCAATGGGAAGAGCAGGTTGATCCTGAGGAAATGCAACGCCGGCTCGATCGGGTCAAAGATGGCCTTAGAAAATTATCCAGAGTAAAAGTTATGGGGCGGGACCCGCGCTACTCACAACTAGAAGCTATAATGTCACGAGGTGACCGAAAACTGGCGCCTGTCATCTATCAAGCCTGGCAAAGGGGTGCAAAATTTGATTCATGGAGAAAATTCTACTCTTTTGATGTATGGGATCAGGCCTTTGATGATCATGGTATTAATTCAGCAAAATATATTGGTTCCCGCTCAACTGAGTCCCAGCTACCCTGGAATATTATTGATAATGGTGTACGTTGTGAGTATTTATTACAGGAACGGGAGAAGGCTTATTCTGGAGAATTTACTCAGGATTGCCGGAAAGGCTGTACCAATTGCGGTCTTTGTGGTAAAGATCTTGGCATGGATCTTATCAAAGAAAAAACAGAAATATGGGAAAAATTTGAAAAAGAAGACCAAAATCAGCAGACAGCCTATCGCTATCGCTTCAATTTCACTAAAACTGGTCTGGCCCGATTTATCTCCCATCAAGACATGATGGACGTGCTCCACCGGTCATTGCGCAGAGCAGAATTATTTCCCAAATATTCGCAGGGCTACAATAGGAAACCAATTATTTCGGCATCTTTTCCTATTCCCTATCCCTATTTCTCAGTAGATGAATATATTGATGTTACTTTTCCTGAAGAGCAGAGCAACATGGTTGAAAAATTAAACCAAAAGACGCCTTCAGGCATGAATTTCAAGAGAGTAGAAAAGGTTCCTCGCAAAGCTCCTTCCCTATTTTCACAGGTCAAGGGCCTGAAATATAAAGTGACTCCTGTAGAAAGTATAAGCAAAACCAGCAGACAAAAAATTCAGGAATTTCTTGAATCCGAAAGCTGGATTATAGAAAGGAAAAAAAATAAAACAATCGATGCCCGAAAGTTTACAGGAGGCATTGCAATCCAAAACAAGGACCTGATCGTCGAACTAATCGTAATTAATCAAAAGAAGATTAAACTGCGGGAATTATTAAAGATAATCGAGATTCCCGAAAAATCCTCCCGAATTGTTCGGCAGAAAACACATATCAGGCCAGATTGATTAGTTTAGTTTTAAATTATAAAGATTAATGTTTAAATTTCAACCATCTGTGAGAGCAGTAGAATAAATTGTTTTCTACATATCGAATTGAAATGGTTCTCACAATTATAATATAGAAGGTTTTTAAATGAGTAAGAAGATACTAATTAGTAGAACATCCAGTGAAACCCGTAGTGCTATTCTTGAAGACGGAAGACTGGTGAATTTTTTCGTAGAACGACCTGAAGAGACTCGTCTTGTCGGTAATATTTACAAAGGGAAAGTGGAAAATGTAATTAAAGGTATTAAAGCGGCTTTTATCGATATTGGTCGTGATCAGAATGCTTTTCTCCCTTTTTCTGAAATCAGTGACATGAACAAAGTAAAATCCATAATGGCCGATATCAAAAGAGGCCGTGACTGGGAATATAAATGGCATTCCTCTGATAATAATAACAGAATCAATCTTAAATCCGGCAAAGAGATTCTGATCCAGATAATAAAAGAACCTTTTCGACAAAAAGGCGCCCGGGTAACGACTGACATCACTATTCCAGGAAGATTTCTGGTGCTTGTGCCCTTTGCCAACTATGTAGGGGTTTCAAAAAATATCAAAGACAAAAGTGAACGGAAGCGACTCAAAAAACTAATCAGTGAATTGAAACCAAAGGGTTATGGTGTCATTGTCAGAACAGTTGCCGAATCCAAAGGCCGCAAAACTCTGAAAAACGATCTGGACTACCTGGTAAAAACCTGGAAATCAACTAAAAAACGAGCAGCCAAAAGCAAAGTTGGTACGCCAGTCCTCAAAGATATGGGCAGTGCCAGTTCTGTTATTCGTGATTTTTTGACCTCCGATGTGGAAGAGATAACTGTTGACAATAAAAAATTATACAAAAAAGTCAAAAAATATCTCAATTTTGTCTCTCCCAATTTTGTTAAGAGGCTCAATCATTATAATAATGATGTGCCTCTATTTGATAAATATGGAGTTAAAAAAGAACTTGATAAGGCTCTCAGAAAAAAGATCTGGCTGAAAAATGGCGGCTTTATCGTGATTGAGCATACTGAAGCCATGACTACAGTTGATGTTAATAGTGGTAAATGTGTCAGTCGAAACAACCAGGAAAAGATATCAACGGACACCAATTTATTGGCCGCTCGGGAGACAGCCCGCCAATTAACTCTAAGAGATATCGGTGGCTTGATTGTTATTGATTTTATCCATATGTCCCGCAATAAAAATAAGAAAAAGATATATGATGAACTCAAAAAAGAGTTGAGCAGGGCCAAGGCCAAAGTAGCATTATCTCGAATATCAAAATTTGGTCTGCTGGAAATGACCAGAGAAAGAACAGGCGAAAATTTAACTTATACTATTAGTGATGAATGTCCTGTTTGCCATGGTTCCGGCCGCATTCCCTCTAAGGCTTCCCTGGTAACATCTCTGGAAAATTGGTTTCGCAGATTCAGTCCCAATCGGAAAACCGGCCGGGTTCTTTTTCTCCATATTCATCCTGAATTAGCCCATTATATAAATGAGACTAATAAACATCTTTTTCGCAAACTACAATTAAAAAATCTGATCAGGATAAAGGTCAAAGAAGACATTGAGTTAAATATTGATTCTTTTAAGGTTATCACTAAAAAAGGAAAAAAGGACATAACAGACGAATATTAGGCTTGACAATCCATTTTCCATTTAATAAATTAACCGGACTTTTTAACAAAGGAGTAGAACTAGAATGATCCAAAGAGAAACATACGCAATAGCTGAAATAGCCGGAAAACAAATAATACTCGAACCCGGCAAAAAGGTAAATGTACCAAAGTTGAAAGACTTTGAAGAAGGTAATGAATATATTGCTGACAAAATTTTATATTTGCGAGATGGTGATAAGGTTGAAATTGGTGAACCTTATCTAAAAGACAAAGATATAAAAGCCAAAGTTGTGGAACACACAAAAGATAAAAAAGTGATCGTTTTTAAGAAAAAACGGCGCAAAAGATATAAAGTCAAAAGAGGCCATCGACAGCAATATACAGTCATCGAAGTCGAAGATTTTAGTTAAACTCGCTTGAATTTCAAAAAAAGGGGTTAAAGAATGGCTCATAAAAAAGCAGTTGGCGCAGTTAGTAATGGTCGCGACAGCAAATCAAATCGATTAGGCGTGAAAAGATATGGCGGACAATATGTAAAAGCCGGTTCCATCATTGTTAGACAGCGCGGTACAAAAATTCATCCCGGTGTCAATGTTGGTCGTGGTAAAGATGACACACTATTTGCTCTTAAAGATGGTGTTGTCCATTTCAAAAATCAATCCCGCGGACGCAAAGTCGCTACAATTATAGAAGCATAAAAGTCATTTAATTTTTTTATAGATTTTTACAAAATTAGAGAACGGTTTTCTATACCGTTCTCTTTCTTTTTATTGTTTTCATACTTTTAATAGTTCAAAATCTCCGGTAATTATGAGAAATAAGACTGGTAATAATAATCAGACGCCCCGGCAATTTAAAGAAGAACGGAAACGCCTTAATAAAAAAGTTCTAGAAATGGCCGGTAAAAATACCAAACGTTTCTTCAGCCTGGATAATGCTGTTTATCGCAAAGGGAGTTTACCAGTTAAAACTAAAGAACTAATGGGTCTGGTTTCTTCTACAGTTTTACGCTGTGACGATTGTATTAGATATCATCTTGGGCAATGTTTCGAAAATAATGTCTCTGATGAAGAACTTGAGGAAACATTATCTATCGCTCTGATTGTAGGAGGTTCTATTACAATTCCCCATATTCGCAAAGCTGTGGATTTTTGGTTTGACCTAAAAGAGTCAGAATCAACAATTAATGAATAAAAATAAAAAATTATTTGCATATTTATAAAGTTTGGTTTAAAATTAAGCGCTTATTGAGA
>DATGCI010000098.1:0-3894 GCA_035312185.1 bacterium | reverse complement strand
CGAAACTGGAGTTTCTCAGAAAATGTGCATTTCCAGGCGGTGCCCGGGAACGAGAGAGAAACAAGGATGTAAACTGTCATTCTGATTAGACTCCTCGAGCCATTATCAAAGGATATGTCTTTGCAGCATCTATGAAATGTGCACCACATTTCTCTAGAATCGATAGCAATAAAAATATTTTCTATAATTTAAGAGTGTCGCTCAATTTTCTGCTTTTACTTTCACCTTTTCTTTCAATTCTTCTACCACTCCCTCACGTCTCAAATTCACATAGTCTCATAGTCTTTTCCTTTATTCTCAAAAACCACTTCGCTACTTTGCCACTTTTCCACTCGACTATACAATGAGATGTATCGAAATGAATTTTCTTGGTTCAGAAAGTTTATGATTGATATTAGACAGCCATTATAGTAATTTGGTCTGACAATAATTAAACACCGGAGCAAGGCTGTGAATGTTATATATTTATTAATTGAGCTGATCGTACTCAGTTTTATCTTTGTGGTCTATCACAAAAGGCGGCTTAAAGAACAGCTCAAGATGCATAATACAGAATTAAACCATAAAGTAGAAACTCTGCAGAATCAGGTGGAACAGCTGGAAAAAGACCGGAATAGTCTGAGCGAAGAATTGCAGAATTACAAAAGCGAGCTGAATGAAATTAAAGATAAAAATGCTGAATTGGACAAGCAGAATGCAAAGCTGGAAGGCCGTATAGAACATCTTCAAACAGTTGAAAAAGAGAATAAAGAAATTGCCAACAAACTGGAAAAATTCCAGACCGAAAATAAAGATTTAACATCCAAAAAATCAGAGTACAAAAGCGAACTGGAACAGAAAAATAATCAAATCAAGGAAAAAAACGAAAATCTTAAGGAACTCAAGAATAAACTGGAAGAAAAAGAAGAGGCGCTTGAACAATTACGCAAAAGCAAAGAAAAACTGGAAAAACAGGTCTCGGAACTGACAACCAGGACGGAAGAGCAGAAAAAAAGCGCTGAAGAGAAGCTGGAGACGCTAGAAAAAGCTCGCGAAAAGTTGAAAGAGGAATTTGAAAATCTGGCCAATAAGATCTTCGAAAAAAAGAATAAAAAGAGCAAAGAAAATCTGAATGATCTCATGAATCCTTTGCGAGAACAGATCAAGGATTTTAAGAAAAAGGTCGAAGACGTTTATGACAAGGAGTCTAAGGATCGCTCAAAACTTTTCGCTGAAATCAAAAATCTGCGGGAATTGAATTCTCAGATCGGCGAGGATGCTAAAAATCTAACCAGGGCTCTGAAAGGCAGTAGCAAAGTCCAGGGCGATTGGGGCGAAGTTGTACTCGAGCGTCTGCTGGAATATTCCGGTCTGAAAAAGGGCGAGATGTTCGAAACCCAGAAGACCTATAAAAACGCTGCTGGCAAGGTCTTTAAACCCGATGTTGTGCTCCACCTTCCTGATGAACGAGATATTGTGATCGACTCCAAAGTTTCGCTGAAAGATTATGAAGAATATTATAATGCTGACGAAGGGCCGCAAAAACAGAAAGCCCTGGAGCGTCATATAGCCTCGGTGCAAAAACATATTAATGAATTAAGCCAGAAAAATTACTATTCTCTAGAAGGACTCAATTCTCTGGACTATGTGATCATGTTCGTGCCAATTGAAGGCGCTTACATTGCGGCCGTGCAGCACAGTCAGGATATGATCCAGAATGCTATGAAGGAAAATGTCATGCTGGTCGGACCATCAACTTTGCTGGCCACACTCAAAACTATTGAAAAATTCTGGCGCTTTAAGCAACAGCGCGAGAATGTTATGGAAATCGCCAGACGTGGCGGGCAATTGCATGATAAATTTGTCAATTTTGTAGAAAGCATGGAAGATATCGGTAAAAATATTGAACGGGCTCGTGACTCCTACACCACTGCTCGCAAGCGCCTAGATAAGGGCCGCGGCAATTTGATTCGCCAGGTTGATATGCTGCGCGAATTGGGCGCTGAGGCACAAAAAACTCTACCTGATAAATTGCAAGAATAAGATAAAATATGGAGAACTTTATGAATTTCAAAAAAAGATATTTTTTGATAATGGTTCTTGGTCTGTTGGTTCTTTTCAATTGTGGTCAACAACCCAAAACTGATCAGGTCACAATCATCCACTGGAATGATCTTCACTCTGCGAATTTGCCTTATAAACCGACTTATAGAAATCCGGAAGGTTTTAAAGTAGGTGGTTATGCCAATCTGGCCGGATATTTAGATTCATTGAGAAAGGCTCATCCTGAGGCGGTTGCTTTGCATGCTGGCGATGATTTTCAGGGATCACCAGTCTCCTCAATTACCAAAGGCCAATCTCAGATTTTGATCATGAATGCTGTGGGGCTGGATGCCTTTACAATTGGAAATCATGAATTTGATTATGGATTCGAGAAACTCAAAGAAAATGTTGAACTGGCCAATTTTCCGATTGTTTCTTCTAATATAATGGTCAAAAAGACTCAGGAATTATTTGTCAAACCCTATGTAATTCTTGAATCAGGAGATAGCAAGATTGGGGTAATTGGTCTGGCTATGGAGGATTTGAAGGGCAGTTCTCTACCGCAAAATGTTGCTGAAATCAAACTTCTAGACACTTATAATCAAGTACAAAAATACGCTGATTCCATTGAAGAAAAAGTTGATCTGACAGTTGTGCTCAGTCATCAGGGTTTTCATGAAGATTCTGTTCTGGCTACCCGGCTTGAGAAAGTAGATGCTATAATTGGTGGTCATTCTCATAGCTGGCTTTCCCGTCCAGTTAATGTCAACAATATTCTGGTTTGCCAGGTCGGAGCTCGGGGCGAAAGATTGGGTGTTCTCAATGCGAAAATTGATACCCGAAAAAATGAAATTATTAATCATAATTACGAATTTATTAGAACTATCGTAGGAAAAGTCCCGCCAAATAAAAAAGTCAAGCATATTGTCGATTCCCTGGATGCCAGAATTGCTGAACGTATGAATCAAAAAATTGGTACTTTGAAAAACGACTGGATTCGTGATTCCCGTGATGAATCCAATATTGGGAACTGGTTCACCGATGCTATGCGACGCCATTTTAATACTGATATTGCCTTTCAGAATAGTGGTGGAATCAGGAAAAATCTCTCAGCAGGGCCCATTACAGTAAGAGATATCTGGGAGATTTGCCCCTTTGATAATACTGTGGAAATTGTAAAGGTAGATGGTGAAGCCCTCAAGGCGATCATGGAGTGGCGGGCGGATAATCCACGCGACCTTTTGCAGGTCTCAGGTTTGAAATGGACTTATAATAGTAAAAAAGAAGAGATGATTGAACTTACTGTAAATGGCAAAGAAGTTGATGAAGATCAAGAATATACAATTGCAACCAATAACTATATTACCGGCCATGCAGAACGCTTTTTTGGACGCCCGGCTTCAAAATTGGATATAAAACATACAGGTGTGATCGGCCGTGATATTTTGATTGAGGATGTTAAAAAACAAGGCGTGATTTCCGGGCAAAAAGAGAATCGAATCATTGATGTAGCCCGTAATTAATGGAATAATTGCTCTCAGACGCTCCAATAGTCCACTTGATCACACCAAACTTATTGCTGATAACTTAGTTATTTACTTAAATTGGCCAGGTAATTAAATTACTGTGTAGCCACCTTAGCTCAGCTGGTAGAGCAGCTCTCTCGTAAAGAGCCTTGCGTCGGTTCGAATCCGATGGGTGGCTCTTCAATAATATCAACAACTTAGATAATTTGACTGCAAGGCTATTCACTGCCAATTTGGGCAATTTTGCCTGCAAATAAGTGCATATTCCTGAATTTAGTCTCCTCGAGAAAGCATCGGTATCCCCATCCCGGTATCCCCACCCCTTGAAATAAAAAAGGCAGAGTTA
>DATGCI010000097.1:0-2689 GCA_035312185.1 bacterium | reverse complement strand
CTATTCCTGTTCCCGACGATCACAAAGGCCCCGTTTATACCTATGGTGATTACAAAAACATTTCCATCTTTAGCAATACAAAATATCCGGAAGAAGCCTGCCGATTCGCCAAATTTTTGATAAGCAAACGCAATGATCTGAAATTGCTAGAAATGACCAATCAAATACCGATTCGGGCAAATATTATTAAGGATGATATGTTTAGCGATTATCTGAAATCTCACCCTCTGATAACAAAATTTATTAAGCAATCGCGTCACACTCGTGGCGTAGATGGTATTCCTGACTTAAAGGAAATTTTTGATGCTATCTCCCAGGAATATGAAGCCTGCTCTATTTATAATAAACGCAGCGTTGATCAGGCCGCTGCCAATATGGAAAAACAGGCCAATGTAATAATTAAATGGAATAGGTCTCGCTAATGAATCTGATAAACAAAATAAAAAATAGCAACAAATTTGGCTTTTTAATGAGCATGCCTTATGTGGTTTATTTTCTAATCTTTTTGGCCTTTCCCCTTGTTTTTTCTTTTGTCCTCATTTTTCACAAATGGAATATTATTACCCCTATGGAATTTATTGGGATTGATAATTTTGTGCGGATGTTTCAGGATGCCAAATTTTTTAGAGCAATCTTAAACACGCTTATTTTTTTAGTTATCCATATTCCGCTCCAGATTATAATTGCTTTACTTCTAGCAGTTTTATTGAACAAAAAAATAAAGATGAGAGGCTTTTTTCGAGCTCTCTATTTCCTACCTGTAATTGTTTCCGGAGTGGTGGTGACAATTATATGGCAACAATTGTATGCCTATGAAACGGGTTTGATCAATCTTCTTTTGAATAAATTGGGGCTATCGGGATTGCCCTGGTTGAATAGTCCGGACCTGGCTATGCCGTCTATAGCTATAATGGCAACCTGGAAAAATGTTGGTCTCTACACTGTTCTATTTTTGGTAGGACTACAATCTATACCCCGCTATTTATACGAGGCTGCTGACATTGATGGCGCTAGTGAAATTCAGAAATTCTTTCACATTACCTTACCGGCCCTCAACAATACAATGGTATTGGTAGTGATTTTATCTACTATTGGTGGCTTTTCGCTATTTGTTGAGCCCTTTGTAATGACTGGAGGCGGCCCGATGAATCGAACTTTGTCAGCAATGTTATACATTTATAATCAGGCCTTTTATTTTGGCCATATGGGTTATGCAGCAGCTCTGGGATTTTTCTTTGCTGCCATAGTCATGGTGGTAATCCTAATCCAGAAAAAAGTAGTTGGAAGACAAGGAGCATAGAAATATTATGAAAAAGGTATTAATTTACATAGGTTTAGCAATTGGTGGATTATTATTTGCTTATCCCTTTATCTGGATGATCTCGGCCTCACTCAAGCCGGAAATCGAAATCGGGCATTTATCACTCTGGTCTCAGAATTTTTCTCTGGATAATTATAAACAGGTTGTGGAAAAAATACCTATCTGGAGGGCTTTTTTCAACAGCATCTTTGTATCTCTGACAACTACCGCTTCTGTGATCTTTTTTGGTTCAATTGTTGGTTATGCCCTGGCGCGATTAAAATTTGTTGGTCGGGAATTGATCTTCAATATTATTCTCTTTACTATGGTGATTCCTTTTCAAATAATTATGATTCCCATGTATATTTTGATGGTGAAATTTGGCTGGGTTGATACATATTATGCATTGATTGTTCCAGCCATGGTGAATGCCTTTGGTATCCTTTTGTTTCGTCAATATTATCTGGATATACCCGAAGACCTGGTTGATGCAGCCCGCATTGATGGTTGCAATGATTTTCAAATTTTATTCAAGATCTTTTGGCCCTTATCTCGACCGGTGATCATCACAGTAGGGATCATTTCTTTTATGCAAAACTGGAATAAAGTGCTCTGGCCTTTAATAGTTATTAGAGTAAGAGAATTGATGACCATGCCTCAGATGGTAACAATTTTTGCAACCGGAGGTCAGGCTGAAAGTCAGCTAGGTGCTCAATTAGCAGCAGCAACTCTGCTGGCTATTCCGATCATTATTGTATATGCCTTTTTCCAAAAATATTTTATTGAAAGTATGGCAACCTCAGGGATGAAAAATTAAATGGATAAATATGAAAGCAGCATTATTTGATGGTTCTTCAAAACTAAAAATAATTGATAGAAAAAAACCGAAAATTGAGAAAGACCAGGTTTTGATCAAAGTCGCTGCCTGTGGAATTTGTGGTACCGATGTTAAAATTCTCGCTGGTCAATCTCACTCTAATCCACCTGTAGTCCTGGGGCATGAATTTTGTGGGGAGATTGTGGAAATTGGTGCAGAGGTTGATGATTTGATAAAAGGCGATTTTGTCAGTGTTGATCCCAATATTTATTGTGGAAGATGTAAATTTTGTAGGCGAGGTCAAGTAAATCTATGTGAGAATTTGACAGCTATTGGAGTTGATATTGATGGCGGGTTTGAAGAATATTGTGCTGTTCCTTCAGGGCAATGCTATTCTCTGAATAAAAAACCGATCCAAAATGCCACTCTTATGGAACCGCTTTCCTGTTCATTATTTGGCATTAAAAAGGCCAATATAGAGCTTGGCGATAATGTGGCCATCGTTGGATCTGGAATGATCGGAATTATGATGATAAAATTAAGTCAACTGAAAGGTGCGTCGCGTATAATTG
>DATGCI010000096.1:0-3043 GCA_035312185.1 bacterium | reverse complement strand
GACGCTGATTTTTTTGGAAAACCGCCTCCACTTATTATGTTTGAAGATGAACAACAGGTGTATGCCAGAAAGGAAGCACTGCCTTTTTGCATTGCCCCTATCTCATTGGTAACTTCAGGAAATCTATGGCCTGGTGGCAACACAATATCTGTTGCTAAAAATATAAACTTTTTGTTTTTATATGGAAATTTTGTCTATGGAGCAGCAGATACATCATTAATTAATAATTTCCATCCAGCAGACTTTTCGCAAATTACGATTATGGACAATCTGAACCTCATAGCTGTCAGGAGAAAGGATCAATCAACACATACTTGGAGATATAAAGAAAATGCATTAAAGCAAGAAATGATCATAGCTCAAGAATACAATGAATTAATAATATAGGAATATTTTTATTATGAAAGTATGTTTTTTATCTGCGAGACCTTTTGGACTTCAAGGTACACCGGGCACATATATTTTTTTGCAGAAAATTGTTAATTATATCGATGCGCTTGTTATATCAAGAAAAGATGATCATTATCTAGTTGATAATACATATCTTTCACTTCCCAATATTCCAGTAAAAAATAATTTGAAAAAAGAACAAATCAACGAGGTCTTGCCAGCAATTAAGCATTTTGATCCTGACCTTTTTTATATATTCAATTTTCCGGAATGGCCGATCTGCGTAGCGGAGTTGAAAAATCATTTTCAAGAGAAAAGCATTGTTCTAGACATAAAAACTCCACTTTTAGTGCAGGGTGAAAAAAGGCAATGGGTTCAGAAGGAAGGGCAGAGAGCTGCGAAGCATCTTGACGTGATATTGACTTTATCCAAAGAATCTGTTTCTACTTGGATGCCAGAATGTAATGTACCCACCTGTGAATACCCCCTGGGAATAGATATTTCCCGTTTTCCTGATCCAACCTCCTTCTCGCAAAGAAATGATATTCATAAATTTGTATATACAGGCACTTTAAAAGCAAGAAGAAAAATTAATGAGCTTATTGATTGTTTTCTATATGCTTCTGATGTTGTAAAAAAAAACATTCAGCTTGATTTATATGGTAGAGGTTTAGACAACACAATTTTGAGCAAAATTGAAAATAACGGAGCTCATCATGGCAGTGTAATTTATAAAGGACTACTACAACAAAATGATTTATATGGATTGCTTCCAGACTATGATGCAGGAGTAGCGTGGGTGCCAACAGAAAATTTTTTTAATTCACCTTCGTTAAAAGCTTTAGAATATATGGCTGCTGGATTACCTATATTAGCCTCAAATACTAATGCTCATAAAAAGCTCGCTGATCAATTCTATTTTGTTTATCTGTTTAATAATAATAAAGAAGATTTTGTCTCTTCCTTAAAAAGATATCTATCGCAAAACGTATCACTTAAATATCTTTTGCAAAATCGAGAGATAGTTGAAGATTATGATTATGAAAAAATTATAAAAGATTATATTCTTCCCGTGTTTAATGATATTAGCTCCAAACATACAAGTACAGAAAAAAGCAAAGATATAAGCACTGATAATTATCTAATCTATAGTAATTATTGTATAAATAATCCTAATTTTAGCAGAAAAAAAAACAAGCGCTTACGCATAATGCTTTTTTGCAATACGCTTGCGCTCGGGAAAGGTGGCTCTGAACGGGTAGCAATGGAAACAGCTGTTAATATGGGTAAGCGGGGACATATTGTTTATATGGCTTATGCGAACAATGGCTACCCTGCTTATCAACGTGATAAAAATGTAGTATATCTGCCTTTTGATTCCTGGGAACAGCTCTCTGACTATATTTTTGATATTGACCCGGATATTTTCTTTGTTTTTTATTTTAACAGGAGACTTATAAGTTTTTATAGTTTGGCACATAAATATAATATCCCTTTTGGTATGCAGGAGTGTACTAATCCAGAGCGATTGATATTAAACAATTGGGGCAGAGGTTCCCAGAAAGAATTATCTGATCCCGTTAAATGTTGGGAAAGGGAGCTCATAGCAGCAGCAGCTCATCGCATCCGCTTGACCATGGATTGTTACGTGCAAAGCTTTCCGAAATATATTCAAAATAATGTCCGTTCATTTCCAAACCCCTCGTTTCCTCAGAAAAATGTTTCAAACCCTGCTTGCGACACCCAAGATAAGACTATTATCAATATAGGGGGCATGAAGGCCAATAAGAATTTAATTGCTTTACTTAGAGCTTTCCACACATTGATTCCTGAATTTCCAGACTGGCAACTCAAGATATTTGGCAAGACAGCCGAGGGCGCAGAGCCGCATAAGGTTGAAATAAGGAAATTCATTCAAGACAATGAGATAGAAGACAGGGTACATATTTGCGGTCCGACAGACGATATTTTTACCGAATTTGCCAATTCGCACATTCACGTCATCGCCTCTTTAAGCGAAGGATGTCCAACGTGTGTTTTAGAGGCAATGGCTACAGGTGTTCCCAGCATAGGGTTTGCCGACTGCCCTGGTACAAATGAGCTGATTCGGCACGGAGAAAATGGGCTGCTGGCTGCATCTGGTGATCGTGTTGGCAATCTCAGAGAAGAACTTAGAAAGCTTATGGCTTCAGCTGAGCTTAGAGAAAAAATGGGAAAGAAGGCTTGGGAAGATTCAAATCAATTTGCGCCTGAAACCATCTATGATCAATGGGAGCAGCTGTTTTACGAGGCTGCTGAATACAAACATGATCCTGACCGCCTTTTCCGGGAACAAATAGAGATTGATCCTGAACGAGCCATGCATGCAAGGCGTATGCGGGAAAAGATGATGCAACAAATAAAGATATAATGGAATTAAGTATGGAAAAAAAGGTAGTCTTCATTGCTGGCGCTAACCATTCAGGCTCAACTCTTTTGGGATGCATTTTAGGTGCACATTATGAATCTCCTTTTAAATAGGACTTCCTGAAAAAGTTAAAAATCTTCAATTTGAGGCCTCAGCCTGAACATGGAGAGCATTTGCAGCCAAAATAGCCCAATGGTAAAAAAGCCAAAAAATAATGGCCTTGAGCCATCTCTCCAGATTCATTAC
>DATGCI010000095.1:0-3120 GCA_035312185.1 bacterium | reverse complement strand
CCGTAGATAAATCAACAACCCTGAAAAGCGGGTCTCCTATTTTTACATAATCGCCCAAGGTCACCTGTCTTTTCATTACGGTTCCGGAAATTGGCGATAAAACATCAAAATACAATTTGGGTTCACCCTCCTGCTCAATTTGAACGATTTGCTCTTCGGTTAAATCCCAAAGACTTAGTTTAGCTCTTGCAGCCTGATAAATTGTCGGACGGCTTTCTTTAATAGCCAATGCTTCAATTAATTCACGTTGGGCAGATACTAATTCGGGTGAATAAATAGTAGCCAGGGGTTCTCCCCTGTTTACTTTTTCTCCGGTAAAATTAACATATAGTTTTTCTATCCTTCCGCCAAATCTTGCCGTCAATTCTGCCATATTACGTTCATCGACAGCCACTTTCCCTTGAAGGTAAATTTCTTTTTCGGGATTTCCTTTCATCACTTTTGTCGTTTGAATATCAGCAAGCTTAGCTGCCGATTCCGTGAGCATTACTTCGTTTGGATCAAAATCATCACCTTCCGAATCCATGCTCGATAATGGTACTAAATCCATTCCACAAATCGGACAATCACCCGGGTGGTCTTGTTTTATCTGGGGATGCATAGAGCAGGTCCATGTAGTGGTCTCTTCTTCATGATCTTGTTCATCATGTATTTCTGTTGTTTCTTTTGTTGGAGCAATGTCCTCTGAAGAATGAAACATTAACCATCCCAACAAAATTCCGGTAATAAGTACAACAATTACCAACTTATAATTCTCCTTTATATTTTTTATGATTAATTTCATAATACTATCGTTTATTTTCCCATTAAATAATATATAAATGCAATGACTGCCTGTTTATCAGCAACTGCTTTTTCCAAAGACTGGTTATACTGAAGAACTTTACGCTCCATACGCAAAATCTCTTCGAAATTTTTGTTTGCAGTAGCATATTCGGTTTCCAAAATTTTAAGCGATTTTCTGGCCAGTTCCAGTTGATTTTCATTTAGATTTATTCTGCGATCAGCATCCAGATAATCTTTCCAGGTATTCTCAAACAAAGTTTCTAGCGCATTGAATTTACTTTCTTTCTTTTTTTTATTAGCTAATTCCTGGTAAGCCACCTCCTGAACCATAGCTTTGTACTTGTTCCGATAAAGAGGTATGGTTACACCAACTGTAGGAAACACAAAGGCATCTTTACCCGAAAGATTATTTTCGCCTTCGCCAACAAAAATGTAATCCACTCCAATTTTAAAATCAGGTCTCCCTTCCAGTTTTGCAGCTTTCTTTTTAAATGCCAGCGCAGCCTGCTTGAACTCTAATTGCAATAACTGATGATTTTTGGATTGTATAGAATCCAAAGCAGCTTGTTTTGTTAGTGGGAAATCAGTTCTCCACAAACTGTCTGGTAAATCAATAAACAAATCTCCATCAGCATTCAGTAAATTATTAAAACTTGTTTCAAGCGTCCACTGCTTATTTCTTAGCAGAGCCAATTGATTTTCCAGCTCATTCATTTCCATTTGAATCCGATATTCATCAACCATAGAAACCAGTCCGGCCTCTACCTTTACCGTAGCCATTTTTTTGATTGACCGGAGAAGTTCAATGTTTTCTCTCAGGATATCTATCGATTTTTGATTAAAATAGAGATTGAAATAATCGGCTTTTATATCTTTAAAAAGTTTTGATTTTGTTTCTTCAAAAACCTCATATTTTTCTTTGGCCAATTCAGCTGCCGCATCTTCTTTGGTTCCCAGCGTTCCAAACCAGGGAAAAAATTGCGATGCTGAAATTTTAAATTGTTGTGGCCCCATCCGGGTCTCTACAGGACTCACAAAATAGGCAAAAGCAATTTGAGGGTCGGGCAATGCTTTAGCTTGCGGAATAACTTCAAGAGCAGCCATATATTCATTAAATTTAACCTGCAACTCAGGATTATTCTCCGCAGCTATCTGCAAATAGCGGTCTAAATCTTCTTGCGCAACAACCATTGAAGAAATCAGCAAAAAGATAATTCCTGTTATAATATAATTATTCTTCATGGCTAATATTTTTATTTTTTATATTTTTCTTAATTTGACGTTCTTGCCACATGCTGTAAAGTACCGGCACAACGAACATAGTCAATACCTCAATCAACATTCCGCCAAATAACGGAATCGACATGGGCACCATGATATCCGAACCCTTTCCGGTTGATGTGAGCACGGGTAACAAGGCTATTAATGTAGTAGCAGTTGTCATCATGGCCGGACGAACACGCTTTGACCCGGCATCAATAATTACTTCCCGTAACTCTTTAACCGTTGTGGGATTATGTTTTTCCTTCAATTGTTTGATATAAGTACTAATAAGCACTCCATCATCGGTTGCAATACCAAACAAAGCAATAAATCCAACCCACACGGCAACACTCACGTTAATGGTCTTAATCTGGAATAAATCCCTGAGGTGGATTCCCGCCAGGGTTCCATCCAAAAACCATGGCTGGCCATAGAACCAAAGCATAATGAACCCTCCGGAAAAGGCAACCAATATTCCACTAAATATTAATCCTGTAGAAGTTACAGACCGGAATTGAAAATATAAAATAAAAAAAATGATAATTAGCGAAACAGGAATTACCAAAGCCAATCTTTTGGTCGCCCGTATTTGATTTTCATAATTTCCGGTAAAAATATAGCTTACCCCGCCCGGTAATTCAAATTCTCCTGCATCCATTAAACCATTCAAATATGCCTGGGCATTCTCCACCACATCGACCTCGGCATATCCATCTTTTTTATCAAAAATGACATAGGAAACCAAAAAAGTATTTTCACTTTTTATCATTTGCGGTCCTCGTGTATAAGTAATATCAGCTACCTGACTTAAAGGTACCTGTGCGCCTGAAGAGGTAGGAATAAGCATATTTTTTAAATCCTCGGGATTATCTCTAAACTCACGTGCATATCTTAATCGAACAGGAAAGCGTTCGCGGCCTTCTACCGTGGTTGTTAAAGTCATTCCACCAACGGCGCTCGATAATATGGTTTGCAGTTTATTTACAGTTAAACCATAACGCGCAGCTTTTTCCCGGTCAATTTCTATTTCTAGATAAGGTTTACCTACTACACGGTCGGCAAATACTGAAG
>DATGCI010000094.1:0-7165 GCA_035312185.1 bacterium | reverse complement strand
TTTAAAGTGTTTTAAAAGGTATTTAAAGAGCATTTAAAATTTTATATTCAATCTAAATGTTACGGAGTGTATATAGTTAAAATAATCAAGAAATGAGATCTTTTCCCGTTTCCGCTTTCCCGTTTCCGGTCTCCGCTTTCCGGCTTCCAGTTTCCTGTTTCCGGCCTGCCCCGAAGGATTTTTTACGGGATTTCCGGTTATCCCGCTCGACTACTTCGCTACTCAACTACTCGACCATTGTTCAGCCCTTTCAGAAATGTTGAGGGGTTGGAAGTTGGTATTCTACAAAAGACCCCATACTGAAGTATGGGGCTAATCTCAAAAATAATTACATAATATTCACCCTAAAAAATGATTTGTCCCTTAATCAAATAAAATTCGCGTCAATTCGCGTAATTCGCGGACATATTTTTGATTTTTTCCGGTCTCCGCTTTCCGGCTTCCAGTTTCCTGTTTCCGGCCTGCCCCGAAAGTTCTTTTTCTGGGCTTCCGATTATCCCACTCGACTACTTCGCAATTCGACCAATCCAAGATCCCCAGAGGGGGGAAACATCTTTTCCATCTCCCGATTGTTAAAAATTAATCATTTCTATCCACTAATATATAATAAGGCGGAAATTAGATTATCTTTATTTAATATCTGTGCTTTTATATAAAAATTGAATCTTTTTGCCAAATTTTATCAAATTTTACTAAAGTTTATAAAATTACCACCGATATTATAAATGAGATCAAGATATTTGAAAACAAAAATAAATGAAAAAGTAAAAAGAGTGGCACGGATGCCACGTTAACAACACGGAGGTAATTATGAATGATTTAATGCGCATTTTTAGTAATGTCCAGGCAATGAAAGCCAGGCAAGCATTAATTGATGTGAATAGCAAGATTAGTAATCATCAGCACCGATTGGCGACAGGTAAGCGAATTAATTCCGCCAGTGAAGATCCTGCTGGTTACCAGCTGGCTAGAAACCTGGAAAGCCGGAAAAGGGGATTGGATGTGGCCCTGCAAAATGTTAGTAATGCCAGAAATATTTTGAATATTGCTGAAGGCGGATATCAGAATATTATGGATATTCTTCAGATCATTAAGGAGAAAGCAACTCAGGCTTCTGATTTTGCCCTCAATGATTCCCAGAGAGGTGCAATTGAAGATCAGGTCAATGAACTCCTCAATGAAATTGATAACATTGTTGATGACACCACTTACAACGATCTCAGCCTAATCGGTGATCCTGAGGATGGTGCTGATACTCCTTTTACCGGGGATTTCCAGACTGGAGAAGGCAGCGATGATCAGATGGCGGTCACTCTTCAGCAAGCCGATTCATCATCTCTTGGGCTGAATGGACTGGACCTTACTTCTGCAAGTTCTGCTCAGTCAGCAATTAGTACAGTGACAGATGCTATTAATACTGTAGCCAGTGATATCCAGGATGTTGGCGAATACAAAGTTAGAATTAATTCCAAAGAACGTACTCTCAATACGCAATCCACAAATACTGAAGCTGTCCGGAGTAGTATTGAAGATGCTGATTTTGCCGATGAACAAATGGAAGTAACAAAGCTGCAGATCCTGCAACAAACCTCAGTATCTTCCCTGGTACAGGCCAATAGTGCACCTCAGGTTGTATTATCTCTTTTTCAATAATGGAAAGATCATGACTGTCATATAATATAGATCGCTTTTTATTTTTTACCTGTTCTTTCAAATCGTGAAAAGGAGGTGCTATGACCGACCAGATAATGGGTGTGAATGAGGTTGCCAACTATCTAAATATTAAGAAACAGACTGTTTATCGATTGTTGCAGAATAAAAAACTCCCAGCCCTTAAAATTGGAGGTCAGTGGAAAGTCAAAAAAGAACATCTAGATAAGATGTTTGATGAAATGCTGAATGAGAAACTAAAGGAGATTAGTAAATAGAAAGTAACCTCTTTTGACCACAAAGCCCCGATTTATGTCGGGGCTTTTTGTTTGTTACCTAAAAAAATCATTAACATTTCTCAAAGAGATCTCCAGGTAGTAATTTTAACCTTACAGGCCGCCTCGAAATACTCCGGGATGGAAAGTAATGATCTCTTCGAGATTCTCCCCGAAGGTAGTAGGGAAGAATAAATCGGGTTTAGATGACAAAAAATAACAATCGATGAAATCATTTTTATTTATCTATTTTATTGAATTTTTGTAAAAATTAATTTTCGATTACAGGTATCAAAAAATTTATTAAATCTATAGGCATCATTACCGAACTTATTAATAGTTATTTGTAATCTGATTTTTGAAATCCTCTGCTGATTATTGATTTTTCTATATGGATTTTTGAATAACAGAAATAGAGGATTTATTAATAATAATTTTTTTAAAAAGGATTTAATAATGAGTTCGGGTGATGAACAGGACGGAAAAACAAAAAGCGTCCAGGATTGGGTAGAAGTTTTACAGTACATCAGTTTATTGGATCCCCATACACTCAATCAAATTCATCACAATATAAATAATGAATTCTATGAACAACCCCTATTATACGATATTATTTTACAGTCAATAATTGAGACTAATATTGAAGGGAATTTAACGGATTAAAGCATAAGTATTTATTTTAATGAGCCAAACCTATTTTTTCCATAGTACCCCCGACCCGATCAAGAACATATTGATTATCAGCACTGGACAGGTATTTGTTATATCCGCCAACCTGGCCTTTACCTTTGTGAATTACATTTTCCTTGATTCCGGGACGCTTGATTTCTTTTACATCCTGGTCAATAATCTTACCGATTTTTTGCACTGTATCTTCAAAATTGTGGTTTAAATCCTGATATTTGACCAAATGAATGCTGTCATTTTTTTGAGCATAGTTATACCAGGCTTCAACATGATCCTGCCAGCGGCTGAGCATGTCCGGGCTTTGCTCTTTTTGGTAGCGCAAAATCCCTCCTCGAGGCTGGGCGCGAATGAAGTCGCCAACAGTTGCAGTTTTGGGACCTTCATCCCATTGAAAATGATTAATCAGTTTAAAAAAACTGACCATTGTATCTCTCGGATCTCGATAAATATAAAAGATGTGAAATTGTTTGCTTAAATAGGGAATAATCTTGTCAAAAAAGTAAAAATGGTGATGCGATTTAACTATATTTAGAATTGGTTTGTCGTGTAGTTTGTGGAAAAAATTCAAAATTGTTTTTGCAGAATGGAAATTGATACCCAGTTCAAAATCAAAATTGATCCAGGGACGAGAGATATATTGAAAATTATTGTCGAGAGTGTTCATTAAAAAGTGGGTTCCTGAGCGTTCGTGACTGACTACCATAGCTTTTTTCATAGCCTGCGAGGCAAATTTCAGTTTTTGATTTTCTGGCATATCATTTATCTATTTTTATGGATTAATTTTTTTAAGGTTCATGCGCACTTTTTCAAATACCGATTCCCAGTTGCTCTGTTCCTCCTGGCGAAATAATTTTGCAGTTGGATACCAGGGTGTCTTAGTTTTATTATCAAACCAGCGCCAATCAGAATTGCGAGGAAGAAGAATCCAGGTTTTCTGACCAAGAGCACCGGAAAGATGGGCAACAGCAGTATCAACAGAAATGACCAGGTCCAGTTGATCTATTATCCAGGCGGTATCTGAAAAATCATTGATATAGCCGCTAAGGTCATGAAATCCCTGTTTTTGCTCAATTTCTGCCAAAGCTAAGTGGCCTGGCTTTTTCTGAAGACTATAAAATTCAACTTCTTCAAGACCGGCTAACTCTGTAAAATGGGATAATCTACAGGAACGAAAATGGTCATTTTTATGATTTTCATCTCCAGCCCAAATTATCCCTACTTTTAAGGCGTGGTTGTCTAAAAAAAGTTGTTTCTGATCAGATTGGGGAACTTTTAAATAAGGGACCTGATTGGGAATATTTTTGTATTTAAAGTGCAAAAGGTTAGGTAAACTCAGCAAAGGACAATGAATTTGAAAACGAGGTGGAGTAGAACGGGAGCTGATCACTTTATCAACGCCTTTGACTGATTCCATTATGTCTTGTAAAGGAGGTGGAACTTGCAGAAAGATTTTTTTGACTTTTGGACGGGCCCTTTGAATTAGACGTACAAATTGGATCGTATCTCCAAAACCCTGCTCAGCCCAGATTAGCAGAGACTCTTCTTTGTGAGTATATCCGTCCCAATGGGGATGATCTTTATATTGTTTAATTGCTTGAAAGCTTTTTTTCTTCCAGCGCCATTCGTATTCCCGCCAGCCTTGAATGAATTTTCCTGAGGAAAGATAAGTCAGAGCCCGATTCCAATGAGCATTTACACTTGAGGGATTACATTGGATTGCCTCGTCAAGATGGTGACGGGATTTTTCCAGATTCCGCATATTAAAATAAGTGGAACCTAGATTGGTATGGACCTCAGCAGAATAGGGATCATCTTTTAGAACTTGATTATAACATTGAATGGCTTTTTGGTATTGTCCGGCTTTATTGAAAGCATTTCCCAAAGTAATTTGAATGGTAGATTCCTTGGGAGCCAATGTATGAGCCTTTTTGGCCGTGCTAAGCGCTTTTCTGTAATCGCCATTTTTCAGAAAAATAGAACTCATATTGTTTAATGGGGCTGCTAATTCAGGTTTTATTTCCAGGGCTTGACGATAATATTTGATGGCCTCATTCAAATTATCCTGCTCATGTTCCAGCTTGCCCAGATTAAAATTGGATGGATAATGATCAGGATTTATCTGGAAGGCTTTTTTATAATGGTGCCGGGCTTGTGACCATTCTTCCTGAGACTGATACATTTTGCCCAGATTATTGTGCAATTCTTCTGAATTGGGCTCATTTTCTAATCCCTGCTGAAAACTTTTTTTAGCATGGTCTAACTCATCAAGAGCCTGATAAGACTGACCCAGCATATTGTAAATTTTATAGTTCGCTGATTCAGAGTTCTTTGCTTTCTCCAGATATTTAACTGCTTTTTCGTAGTTTCCTTCATGAAAATAACATCTACTCACAAGAAAAGTGACCTGATTGTCTTGCTTTGCTTCCAGATATTTTTGCAAATAAAATATAGCCTGATCAAATTCATCGGTTTTTATGAATGATTTTCCGGCCATTAAATAGGAAGGTAAATTTTCAGTATTTTTGCTAATGGCCTTGAGAAAGGACTCCTGAGCTTTGATATATTCTCCCAGAAAAAACTCATTGAGACCAAGTTCGTGATAAAAACTGGAGCGTTCTGGAGCAAGGTCAATGGCTTTTTCAATATATTGTTTGGCCCTTGGATAAAATTTCTGTCGCCGCTTAACCCCGGAAAGCAGATATAGGCATTGATCACAATTCGGATTATTTTCCAATATTTTCTGAATCTGGGCTTCGGCTTTTTCTAGAGCCCCACTGTTGATCAAATTATGGATAGATTCGAAGTCAAATTGAAAGGCACGTATCCGATTTTGCAGTCTCCTACCCATATTCTGAAAAAGGGTTTGCCAATCACCGGGTTCAGATTGGCGAAAAATCTGCATACTAGGATACCAGGGACTGTCATCTCTATCCAGAAGCCAGCGCCAGTCCGGATAATTAGGCAGAATCAGCCAGACTTCCTTATTAATTGCACCAGCCAAATGGGCTACAGAAGTATCCACACTTATGACAAGATCGAGCCGTTTTACTAGGGCTGCTGTATCGGAAAAATCATCGATTATTGGGGCCAGGTTGATTATATTCGATGTTTTGTTTTGGGATAATTGTTGCCGGGCCTCACCTTTTTGTAAACTATAGAGTTGGACGCCATCGATTTTATCTAATCTATTGAAATGTTGCAGCTTGCAGGAACGTCTATGATCATTGTGGTGATCGGAATTTCCTGACCAAACTATACCAATATTAAACTTATTTTCATCAATATCTATTTTTTCATCAATTTTATTTTGTACTGATCGATCAACATATAGATAGGGAACAGAGGCGGGAATAGATTCTAGCGTAGTCTGGAAAACCCGGGGCAGGCTCAGCATTGGAAGATGAAAATCACACTCCTGAGAAGATGCCAGTTTTGCATCAACAATTTTATCAATTTCTGGAATAGATGAGAACAATTTATGCAATGAAGATTGACAGGCGCAGATTAATTGCCCGGCCTCTTTTTTTATCAGAGGAGCATATCTAATGAACTGGATAGAATCACCAAAACCCTGCTCTGACCACAAAAGGAGCGATTTATTGTCCAAATTCTGACCATCCCAGATAGGAAAATCAAAATCTTTCATATTCAAACCGGACAGTTTCCACCGGTATTCATAATCCTGCCAGCCTTTTTTAAATTTTCCCATTAATAAATGTAATAGTGAGCGTGAAAAAATTGCTTCATAATATTTTGGTTCTCTATCAATCGCCTGATTGTATAAATTCAAGGCTTCCTGGAATTTGCCTTGCGATTGGAGAACATTACCCAGATTTCCATAGAATCTGACATAATTTTCGTCTCTGTCCAAACCGGTTCTGAAAATTTGTTCAGCTTGTTCAAAAAAACCAGCTTTTTTCAGACAGATTCCGAGTTTGTTGCAGCCCTCCAAGTAGTCAGGAAACTTATTAACCAGCTTCTGAAAAATATTTATAGCAGACTGAAGTTGTTCTTCTTCCTCTAGAATAATTCCAATATTCAAATATATTTCAGGCCGGCTGGAATTGATATTTAGAGCAATATTATAGCTGTTGAGTGCTAATTCTTTCTTTCCAATCTTTCTGAGCACATTTCCCAAACTGAAGTAGGCTTCGAAATAATCTTTTTTTAGTTGAATGGCTCTCTGGTAATTGTTAACAGATTGCTGGTATTTCCCCTGGCGCTCAAAAAGTTTTCCCTGATAATAATATACTTCCGCTGATTGTGGTTGAATGGCTTGAGCATCATTTAAATATTGCTGAGCCTGATCAAATTTGTTCTGATACATGGCACTGATACCCAGCAATTCCAGAATCCTGGTGTCGGATAATTTTGCGACAGGAAGAGATTTTAGAAGTTCTTCAGCCTGAAAATATTTCTGGTTACGTATTAATTCTTTGCTTTTATCAAGAATTGTGACTTTTTGATTTGTTCTCTCCATCAGAATCTTCTCCAGTTTGATAATTTTATTACTTTCTCCTCATGATAAAGCCTATAAACATTGCTCAAAAAAT
>DATGCI010000093.1:0-3245 GCA_035312185.1 bacterium | reverse complement strand
AGTTTTGCTATTCCACTGGCGAAATTGTTTGAGGTCTTCCAGACTGATATCATAGCCAGTCAGATGCAAAATTGCATAGAGCAGCATGGAAGCATGTCCATTGGAAAGGACAAATCTATCTCGATTTTCCCAGCCTGGATTAGATGGATTATGCTGCATAACTTTGCGAAATAATGTGTAAGCAACAGGAGCAAGGGCCATAGGCGCTCCAGGATGACCGGAATTGGCCTTGCGAATAGCATCAATTGCTAATGTCCGAATTGTATCAATACTTTTTTTCTCAAGTGACATTTTTTTCCTCTTATGTTTAGTTATTATCAATTTTTTATTGCTAATATTGCTGGAAAATTAATATTTAGATGTCTTTTCCCAAAATCAATAAATTTGATAATAACAAGACCAGTTAGTCAAGTATTTTATTAAATATTTACACTCCATAAATATGAAAAGAATAGTTAATCTTAATAAAATTTAATCACAATTAAATCAGGATACTTCTGGAAATAAATAAGAATGGGGCGAGAGCAGAAAAGTCCAGAGATTGTGCCCTATCCTTCTCTGATCCCGGATTATTTCAGAAGCATCCTGATAATTATGTCAAATTTCTAAGCGTCATAAGTTCCGGCAGTTGTATCACCAGCATCTTGTGTCCATTTTGTATGAAAATATTCTCCCCGCGGCTTATCAACCCGTTCGTAAGTATGGGCGCCAAAATAATCGCGTTGAGCTTGAAGCAAATTGGCTGGTAATCTTTCACGGCGATATCCATCATAATAAGCCAGAGCACTGCTCAGAGCCGGGACAGGAATTCCCATATGCACCGCTTTGGCAACAACATCTCTCCAGGCATTCTGAGAGTTATCAATTGCTTCTTTGAAATATTTATGAAAAAGCAAGTTCTCCAGATCAGGTTCCTGGTCAAAAGCTTCTTTGATCTTGCCTAAAAATTGACTGCGGATAATACAGCCACCCCGCCACATGAGAGCAATTCCACCGAAGTTTAGATTCCATTCGAATTCATCAGCAGCCGCTCTTAATAATTGATATCCCTGAGCATAGGAAATAATCTTGCTGGCGTAGAGAGCATCATGAATCTGCTGGACGAACTTCTCCTTATCACCATCAAATTCTGGTTTTGGCCCTTCTAATATTTTTGAAGCCTTTACTCGCTGATCCTTCAAAGCAGATAAAAATCTAGCAAAAACAGCTTCACCAATCAGAGTAAGGGGTTGGCCAAGTTCCAGACTATTAATTGCTGTCCATTTACCTGTACCCTTTTGACCGGCTGTATCTAGAATAATATCTACAATCGGTTTTCCAGTTTCATCATCAACCTGACTGAGAATATCTGCTGTAATTTCAATTAAATAGGAATCAAGCACGCCTTTATTCCATTCTGCGAAAACATCGCCTATCTCGGCAGTTTCCATTCCAATATGTTTCATCAGAAAATAGGCTTCACATATCAATTGCATATCACCGTATTCTATGCCATTGTGGACCATTTTAACAAAATGACCGGCACCATTTTCACCAACCCAATCACAGCATGGTTCGCCACCTTCAACTTTTGCCGACACATCCTGAAAAATTGGTTTAACATGCTGCCATGCTTGAGGACTACCACCAGGCATAATGCTCGGACCTTTTCGTGCTCCTTCTTCACCACCGGAAACACCAGTTCCAATATACAAGAGTCCCTTATCCTCGACATATTTTGTTCTTCTTATCGTATCATTGAAATTACTGTTTCCACCATCAATAATTATATCACCTTCTTCAAGATGGGGCAGCAATTTATCAATAAAAATATCGACCGGTTTACCGGCCTTGATCAGCAGCATAACCCGGCGAGGTCTTTTTAAACTGGCTACCAATTCCTCGATGGAATGAGTACCAGTAATTGTTTCCCGCCCTTCGGCTGGACCATTAATAAAATCATCAACTTTGCTGGTAGTTCGATTATACACCGAAACAGCATAGCCTTTGTCATTCATATTCAGGACTAAATTTTGTCCCATGACTGCCAGGCCAATTAGTCCAATATCACTTTTTGCCATAATTCTTACCTCCTGTGTTTATATTTTTTTATTTTCAATATTTACTCATTTTCCAGACGATAAAGTTGCTCTCCTGCATGAGGAACAACCAGTGAATCTTCATGTTGTTCAGCCCACTTTTCCGGATCAAGGGAATTAGGATCTCTGTAGCCCAGATTGATCTGATCGCAGACCTGTTTGGATATTCCTGTTGCCAGAGTAACATTTATACGTGGTTTTTCAATCCCTTTTTCTGCATCATACGAACCCATACCTTTCAAATGGGTAGAGTGAGCCAGAATTCCCCAGGGATACTGCTTGAAATCGTTCCACTGCTTTACGAAATAGTCACGAACATGATAGCCAATTTCTTTGATAATTTTGCCATGAGTATAGGATATGGCATCAATATGAGGAGCATAAACTATGACCTCGCCTCCATCGGCTACAACAGGTTCCAGTTTATACATTCCCTTGGCGCCTGTCCAGAGATCATCATACATTTCCGGCATTATAGAAAGAACTGATTCATACCTTTTTTTGGTATAATGGACATGCAGCCGGGAGGACAATTCCACAGCTTTATCCCAGGCCTCTTCATGGTCACCGCAAAAAACACCGGCAACCTGTTCTTCTTGAACAACATAAGTAATAAATCCTGTTGGCATGTCAATTTTTGAAGCAACCAGATTGATCAATTCTCTGACAGGGGTATCTTTAGTCCCAATGATTTTATAACTGGTGATCAAAGCCCCTAGCCAGTGCATCACATCAATGACCTCCTGACCGGAAATTCCCGGGAAAAAATATTTATTACCCCCTGAAAATCCAACAACTTCATGAGGGAAAACTGGACCGCAGACAATAGCCCGATCATAGTCAAATATTTTTTTATTGATCCGAATCGAGAACCCCTTTGATAATAGACCATGCGACAGTTCTTCTACAGTTGTCGAGTCCACTTTGCCAATTTCCACGAGAGTATCAGGATCCTTCCAGGCATGATTCAAAATATTAACGTCAGAATATTTAGTTTTTAGTTCTTCCCTGTTAACAGAAAGATGCTTATGAATGCGTTCCTCAGACATGGGTTGGTGGGTTCCTAGAGCAATTAAAAAATCAACGGCCTCAACCCTATCACCAATTAATTCATAAATCGTTTTGAAAAAAAGACCGGTCGGGCCGCTGCGAGTATCATCTGGAATG
>DATGCI010000092.1:0-12051 GCA_035312185.1 bacterium | reverse complement strand
CAATAGGCATTGCTCCTACTCCCTGAATAGAATCAACTATAAACAGAATCTCATGTTCATGGCAAATTTGCCCGATCGTCTCCATATCGTGTTTAAATCCGCTTAAATATTCCACAAAACTGAGCGTCAACATTTTGCTTTTTGGGGAAATATTATCGATCAAAGTGGAAGCTTGCAAGCCACCTTGCGGTGTGGGCAAAAATTTTATTTTGACGCCCTGGCTTTCCAGATTTTTAAAAGGATATACATTGGCAGGAAACTCCTTCTCAGGAATCAAAATTTCATCACCAGGCTTCCAGTCCAGACCGGAAGCAATTATGTTGAGACCATGGGTAGTATTTTGAGTAAAGGCAATTCTATCAGCAGATTCAGCATTGATCATTCCGGCAAATAATTGCTTGAGCTCGGCCCCCTTTTGAGAAGACTCCTCCCAGTTGCCCGGTTTTTTTGTAGTTCTAGTTCCAAGATAATCTTCTAGTGCATTTTTGACCCGTAGCGAAAGAGGAGCAGTTGCAGCATGATTGAGATAGACCTTTTTTTGCGTAATGGGAAACAGCTTGCGATAATTATCCATAGAAATCTCTTAAAATCTATTTTTTATACAAAACACGGTGAAAATAATTTCGATTATCAGTCCAGTTACCTTCAGATTCATCATCGCTAATGGCTTCTTTCATTTGCTTGAGATAGGTATCAATTTTGTCAGCGTAAAATACAATAGCAGCTTCCGAAAAAGCAGGTTCCCGCGGTGAACCCCACTCCATTTTTCCATGATGAGCCAGCATAATATGCTCTAATTTTTTATGCAATTCATCGGGAAAATAATCAATTTCATCAATAGCCTTATTAATTCTATCCCGTCCCAGGACAAGGTGTCCCGTAAAATTTCCCCGGTCAGTATATTTGATATTGATTCCAGAGGTCAACTCGTCAATTTTACCAATATCATGCAGAAGAATTCCAGTCAAAACCAAATCCTGATCAAGTTCAGGATAATTGCGACAAATCCCAAGACCATTTTTAGCGCAATGATAGATATGCTCCAGCAGCCCTCCTTGATAAGCGTGATGGAGACTCATAGAAGCAGGAAAAGTTTTTAATTCCTTTTCCAGTTCTTGATAAATATTATTGGTCAACTCCCGCAGATGAATATTTTTGATCGATTTAATCATATCTTCAGTCTCGGACCATAATTTATCAATATCCCGGTCAGAACTCAGAACCAGATCCTGAAAATTATATCCATGTTCACGATCATCTTCATTTACGGGCCGTATTTTTTTGATCGTTAGTTGCAACTTCCTGCTATAAATGCTGACATAGCCCCGCACAGCCACAGGCTCACCTTCTACCAGCGAGTCTTTGACTTTTGCAACACCGTCCCACATTTTCGCATTGATCTCGCCAGTTTTATCAACCAGAGTCAGATCAAGGTAAAGTTTATCATTGCGGGTCGTCCGCACATTTTTTTGCTTCAAGCCAAAGTAGCCCTCAATATGATTTTCGGGCTGCATATCTTCAATGAAAATTTTTTGCATTATTTATACTCCCCTTATTCTATTTTGGGATAATGGGCTAAAACGGAAAGTCCTGACTACCTTCCTGCTCATCAGTTTCTGATTTTTGTTCCTCTTCCTGGTAAGGTGGTTCAGCTTTTTTGTGAGTTCGATTGGCTGTAACTGTGATTGCCTTAGGTAAAGTTGGGCAGGGATATTGACAGGCGCCACATCCAATACAGTAACTCTGATCTGTGACTGGATAAAGGATTCCATTTTTTTCCTGAGCATCAACAGCATGAGTAGGACAATGTTCAATACAGGCACCACAATCAGTATCATTGCGATAAACAACACATTGATCCTTATTTAAATTTACAGTTCCCAACTGGGTCAATTGTTTTTCTTCCAGAGTTAGTTCGCTTAATGCATCAGTCGGGCAAACTTCAGTACAGATTTTACAATCAAAAGCACAATAACTCTGATTAAAATCCATTTTAGGTTGAAATAATCCTTCCAGACCAAAATCCATTAAAGCCGGAACAATTACATTGGAGGGGCAAGCATTGACACACAAATGACAGCCTGTGCATTTATCTAAAAAGGATTGATAGCTTTGAGCTCCAGGGGGAATAACAGGATCAGATTTTTTAGTTTTAATCTCAGAACTGGCTACAGCAGGCAGGCTTAAAAGGGCTACCGATTTTGCAAAAAAGGAGCGCCGTTCCTTTTCAGGTTCCTCTTCTCCTTCATTCTGTTTGGTAAAGGAAATTGCTGATTGGGGACAAACACCAATACAATCAAAACAAAGAGTACACCGACCATTATCAATAGAATGACTTTCTACGTCGATGCAGCCAGCTCGACATTGATGCTCACAGATTTTACAGTCAATGCAGGCCTCTTCATCAAGGTGCACTTTTAAGACTGATTTTTTAGATATCAGACTTAATAAGCTCCCTACCGGACAAATCGAATTACAATATTTGCGCCCTTTGAGCAGTGACAGGATAATAATAGCCAGAAAAATAGCAATGGTAATTATAAACAGGAGCGCTGATACCTGTGGAATATTTTCATAACTAACAGAATAGATATTAAAATTTTGCAGAATTGCAGCCAGACCATTGTTAAAAAGAGTTATAATTGGACGAAAAATTCCGGCTGTGACTCTACCAAACAGACTGTAGGGATCAATCAAATTCAAGACAAGATTTGTACCCATTATCATAGTCAGAATTGTCAGGCCTAAAATAGAAAAACGCAAAGTTGTCAAAGCCTTTTGTGGTGAATTTTTGGGTTTCATTCCTAATTTTTCACCAATATAAATAATAACATCCTGTAAAATTCCAAGTGGACAAAAAGAAGCGCAATACACTCTTCCCATTAAAAAAGTAGCAGCCAGAATAACAACAAGAGTCACAATCGAGGCGATTGCCAGCGAAGAAAGCAATCTAAGTACTACGGGTGTAAACTGAAATGCAGTCATAATATTAGCAATTTCTCTAGCGAAATTACTACTTGAACAAAAAGCAATCAAAAATAGTACAAAAACAACAATAGAAACAATGATTCTTATTTTCTTTAATGATTTTTGCATGAGGGTCTCTTCAACTTATTTGGGTTAATAATTTTTTAGGCAGGGACGGCATAGCACCATCCTGAGAGCAAACAAAGGAAGCCAGGCGATTGGCATTTTGATGACATTTTTCGAGTGAAAAGCCCTGCAACAGACTAAAAACCAATCCTGCTGTAAAGCTATCTCCGGCTCCCACAGTGTCCTTTACTTTGGTATCGAGAGGTTCCAGAAAAGAGGATTTCTGAGATGTTACCAGGAAACTTCCCTGACCGCCTTTGGTAAGGGCGATCATTTCGAGTTTAAAGCGGGATATTATCTTCCGCATTTGCTCCTTTTCGTCACCTCTTATTGAGAACATGTCAGTAATTTTTTGTAATTCATCTTCATTTAATTTTAAAATAGACGCCAGAGCAAGATTTTCCTCAATCAATTCCAGACTGTAATAATTCTGCCTAAGATTGACATCAAAAATACGAATACAATTTTCGTCTGTATTTTTCATAAATTTTTGAACGGTTGCTCGTGATTTTGAACTTCTTTGAGCCAGACTTCCGAAACAAACTGCTGATGATTGATGAGCGAGTATGTCCAATTTTTTAGAATAGGGAATATAATCCCAGGCCACATTTTCAATAATATTATACTCGGGATTGCCGTCCTCATCAAGTTCGACTTCAACCTGACCGGTAGGGAAATCCTGAGAGCGGGAAATATATTTGCTGCTCAATCCTCGCTTATCCAGGCTATTCAAAATTTCATCACCCAATCGATCTTCTCCAATACTACTGACCATATAGCTCTGATACCCGAGTTGTTGAATATGATAGACAAAATTGGCCGGTGCGCCGCCCAGCTGTTTGCCTTCAGGAAGTAGATCCCACAGTATTTCTCCTAGTCCAGTTATAATAGTTTTTTCACTCATATTTTTCTTCATTGGTTAATTAAAAATTACTTTGAAATTGTGGAAGTAAATCCCTCCCCCTACAATCCAAATAAAATTTTCAGAATTTTGATCCAATTAGTTCAGTTTTCCAATCCCGAATAATAAATTTATCTGCTGGACAAATGTTCCGATTAAGCAGATTTTTGACCATTATCCTAAAAAAAATCAGGTTCAATATCAAACACAATAGGTAAAACTATAAAAACAAAATGAAAAATTCGAGTAATATTATTTGAAATTATCTCTATTATGTAATAGTTTCATTGGTGGATTTGATTATTAGACGAATGTTTTGCTCCTCGATCTGTTCGATTATTTTACAAAATTCGAGATAGAATAAAGTAAATATTTTGCTTGCTTTGTGCGGATAGAATTTGGGGTAAAATTTTTGGGGTTTGGAGTAAAATCAGAAAATAAAATAAAAAAATACCAATTTGGCTAGAAGACTATTTAATTTCTAAGCTTATATTGATAATTTATACAGTATAAAATTTCTGGAATATGTCTGGGAAAAATATGAAAATAATCGCAGTTGATGACAATAAAGCCAATTGTAAACTTTTAAGTCTGTATATAAGCAGGTGGGGCTATCAGTCGGAAGTATATTGCGATAGTGAAGATGCTTATGAAGCGATCAAAAATATCCAGGAGCCAGTGCTGGTTTTGATGGACTGGATGTTGCCAAAAATGACGGGACTCGAAATAGTCAAGCGAATCAGAGCCCGGCGTCCCGAATTTCCAATCTATTTCATAATGCTTACAGCTCGCTCCAGCAAAGACGATCTTGTGGAAGGTCTGGATAGCGGCGCCAATGATTATGTGACCAAGCCTTTTGACAGCCAGGAACTAAAAAGCAGAGTGGAATCCGGAGTCCGCATCCTTAGACTGGAAAAAAGACTGATTGATAGAGAGCAGGAACTCAAAAAAACCAACGAAGAATTGAAACAATCTTTGCAAATTATTGAAGATGATGTCCAGGCTGGCAAAAAGATTCAGTTTAAATTATTACCAGATAATAAAAAGGTCTTCTCTCATTATGAATTTAGTCACTATCTGAAGCCTTCACTATTTCTTAGCGGCGACTTTCTCAATTACTTTCAGATCGACCATGATAATGTAGGATTTTACTTCATTGATGTGGCCGGACATGGTGCTTCCTCTTCTTTTGTAACTGTTCTGGTTAATAGTTTCATAACCAATTATCTGGATAAATATCGACTCGAAAATGTACGCACAATTCTCTCACCACCTGATTTGTTTGACAAGCTCAATAACATGCTTCTTGATGAAAATTTGGAAAAACATTTAACAATATTTTATGGCATTATAAATCTGACGCAAAATTTACTAACATTTTCCAATGCAGGCCAGGTTCCTTACCCTGTTATAACTGGAAATGATGGAGCCCATTTTCTAGAAACTCGCGACCTGCCCCTGGGTTTAATTGATGAAACCGAGCACACTGAAGAACGAATCAACCTGGACGAAGATATGTGCCTGTATCTATTTTCCGATGGAATCCTGGAAATAATTGAAAAAGATAGTCTGGAGGAAAAAAGCAATGCTCTTCTCTCGCTTGTGGAACATAATATCAACCTGCTAGATATGCGGGATAAAATTCATCTAGATCAACACTCAAATCCTCCTGATGATCTTACATTTATGCGTGTAAAAAGGTTAAATAATTAACTATGACTACTCACCATTACCAGTTTGCAAAAGTAGATAATAAATATTTTATCAAATTATCCGGAGAATTAAAATATCAATGGAGCTCCGGGTTTAATATTTTTTTGCAGAAATTATTTAAAAAACAAAATTTTGATGAGATAATTGTTGACGTATCTGACACAGAATATATGGATAGCACAAACATTGGATTGCTGGCTAAAATTGCTCGCTATTCATTAAAACATTTTTCTCATAAATTACCGCTGATAATTGATGAAGCTGATGTGAAAGAATTATTACAGGAAATGGGATTTGACAAACTATGCAGATTCATCAAAAAGCCTGAAGGTTTTGATCACAAATATGAAAAAATTAAAGGTCAGCAGGAAAGTAAAAAGAATTTAGGGAAAATGATCCTGGATGCCCACAAAACATTATCAGATATCAGTGAAAAGAATAGAGAACAATTTAAAAATGTCCTTGATGTGCTTGAACGGCAGGGACGAAAAGATAAGGAAGATGCTGAAAATAAGCAGGAATAGGAATTTAATTCGAGAGTTAATTGAATGGGGAAATTAATACTAAATAATATGAAGTTCTACGGCTACCATGGCGTAGGTGCTTTTGAGAAGGATAATGGTGGCCAGTTTGAAGTTGATCTGGAGATGTACTTTGATATGCGGCCTGCTATGAAGAGTGATAATATCAAAGATACAGTCGATTATACTCGCGTTCACAAATTAATTCGCAAAGTCATCGAAAACAGAAAATATAATCTGCTGGAAGCTCTGGCTGGCAACATTTTAAAAGCTCTTTTCAAGGAAATTAATATAGAAAAAGCTCGAGTTTCGCTGCGGAAAAAATATGTTCCTGTTGAGGGCGTTTTTGACAGCGTAGAGGTAGATGTGGAAGGTAAAAAGGGAGAACTGGATATCGGATGGGATTGATTTTACTAGGATTAGGTTCCAATTTAGGTGATCGCGAACAAAATATTTATCAGGCTATTGATGAAATTTCACACCGGGCCGGAAAACTGCAGGATTTTTCTTCTCTATATGAAACTGAACCCCGCTACTTTGAAGAACAACCCGATTTTTTAAATATGGTGATAAAAATTCAATCAAAATTAACGCCCGGCCAATTAATGTCAACGTGCCTGAAAATCGAAAAAGATCTAGGACGCCAGCGCAACAAATATCAAAACAGAGCCCGTGAAATTGATATTGACATGCTTTTTTACGACGACAAAATTTTGGATTCAAAAGATCTGAAATTGCCTCATCCACGTCTTAGTGAACGGCGTTTTGTACTGGAGCCTTTGAATGAAATTGTTCCGCAATTTAAAGATCCAATCACAGAAAAAACCATAGATAATCTCTTAAAAGAATGCCCGGATAAAAGCAGGATTACCCTGTATAAAAAACGGAATGAATTAGAAATAAAGTTGGATACAGCATGAAAAATTTATATTATATCGCTATTGAAGGTGTCATAGGAGTCGGCAAAACCAGTTTGGCAAAATTGTTGGCTGATTCTCTTTCAGCAAAATTGATCCTGGAAAAATTTGAGAACAATCCCTTTTTGGAGGAATTTTATAGAGAACCAGAACGGTATGCTTTTCAAACTCAGTTATTTTTTCTCCTGGAAAGGTATAAACAGCAGCAAGAACTTAAGCAGGTTGATATTTTCCACAAATTATTGATCAGCGATTACATGTTTGAGAAAGACAAGTTATTTGCCAATCTGAATTTAGGCGAAAAAGAACTAGGCCTATATGAAAAAATTGAGACTCTGCTGGAAAAACAGGTTCCTTCCCCTGATCTGGTCATCTATCTACAATCAGATATAAATAATCTGATGGATAATATTTCCAATCGTGCCCGTCCCTACGAAGAAAATATTTCTGTGGAATATTTACAATCACTGCGCAAAATTTACAATGAATTTTTCTTTCATTATGAAAAATGTCCGGTCCTGATCATCAACACCAATGAAATCGATTTTGTTAAGAATGAAGAGGATCTGGAAAAATTAATAAAAATAGTAAGGCAGCCAATTAGCGGAACTGTCTATTACAATCCTTAAAATTTAACACCGTTGAGATACTATGCTAAGATTAATTATTTATGGTCTAATTATCTACTTTGGGGGCAAATGGGCCTGGGAATGGGTCCAGAAAAATATATCCATTCAAACCCAAGATGAATCAATCGAAGGCAAGCCCCGCTCAGATCTGGATATTGATATTGACAATAATAATGTAGAAGATGTTAAATACACTGAAATCGATGACAAAGAAGATTAAAACAGCTTTATTAAATACAAAATCAGTTGTCCTCCTTATGTTGATAACTGGTATTATAGGACTGACAATGGATAAATGTGGTCAGGATTCCCTTCAGGAAGGCTGGAAAAAAGTCATAGCCCGGCACCTAGAAAAATATCCTCAAATGCAACCAGTTGATATCTATAAATTAATTTTTCAGGGCGTAAAAGGCCCTGCACATCTTGGCGCAGAATACCAAACTATAAAAAATTACCTGCAAAATGAAATATCACGAATTGAGTCCCATCCCGGTGAAATGATCGAACAAATCGCTCCTGATAAAAAATATCTGCGTATTAATCTGTATAATTTTAAATATAAGGGCGGTAATGTTGACAGCCTGGCCAAACTTGTTTACCGTTCCTGCCAGGAAGAATCCCAAAGTATCAAAAAAATGAAAATTGGTCTGCAAGCAGCAGGAAAATTGATCAAAGCCGAGCGCTCCAATCTGAATTTTCAGGAATACAAACAATATTTAACTAAAATTCAGGCTGATAATTATCCAGTACCCCACCATTCCGATCTGTATATCGAAGCCTACCAGCCTGCTTATCGAGTCATTTCTCAACAAGTATATAGGAAATATTTCGATAATTGTTTTTCTGAGTAATGGTCTATGAGAAAGATTCTAATAACTGGAGCCAGCGGATTTTTAGGAAGTAATATTGTTCAAACTTTTGGAAAATCTGAAAACATCCTATGCGGCTACAAAAATTTCAAACCTTCGGAGAAAAATAGTGTAGAAATTGACCTTGCCAATCTGGAAGAACTAAAATCCAAATTAAACGCAATCAGTCCAAATGTTATAGTTCATACAGCTGCGATTTCACGGCCGGGACAATGCCTGCAAAATCCTGCACGATCCCAATTAATTAATGTAGAATCTACTGGAGAAATCGCTGACTGGTGTGAACAAAATCAGTCCCGCCTGATTTTCACATCCACAGATATGGTCTATTCCGGAGAAAACCCGCCTTATGTCGAAACCGATCAGACCAATCCGGTTAATATTTATGGAAAGCACAAGGTTCAGGCCGAACAGATCATTGCTAAAAAATGTTCCAAATTCGTTATTCTGCGACTGGCCTTGATGTACGGTAGAGGGATTTATCAAAGAGATTATGCCAGCCAATGGCTTGAGCGAGACCTAAAAATGAAAATGAAGAAAAGGAATTCTGAACCAGTTGGTCTCTATTCTGATCAGATTCGCAGCATGATAGCCGTCAAGAATGTGGCCAAAATTATCAAAGAGATAGTAAATTCAGAACATCAGGGTATTTTTAATATTGGCGGTCCCCAATCTATTAGCCGCTATGATTTTGGTAAGGAGCTAATTAAAATTCTGGACATTCCTGAAAATCTCATTAAGCCGATCAAATACCAGAAACTGGATCCAAAAGTACAGACTCCTCTCAATGTTAGCCTTGATCCTGACAAAGCGTGCAATAGTTTTACTACTCCGCTTCTGTCTGTTAAAAAGGGTTTGCAATTGGAGTATAAATAAGAATAGGCATCTTTATCAATTTAGAAATAAAGAAAATCTACAATGAAATCCTTATCCCAAAATCCCGCCATTTTTACTATTTTATGCTTGCTAACAATCATATTTTATAGCTGCAACCAACAGAATAGAAAAATGAAAATAAGAGGGATCAAAATATACCGAATGCCTTCTAATCCGGATTCCGCATCTTCACTGTTAAAAAATATTGGAATCAATACGATATTTTCCAGCCAGGAATTGAATTCCCATTCTGAATATCAAGATTTGATCGAAGAATATAGATTCAATAATTTTGTTATAACTCCAATTTTTTATGACCCTAGTGCCCTGGAAAAAGACTCGACACTTTGGTCCCAAACAGTTAAAGGTGCTCGAGCTGAAAAAGATTGGCTCAAATTTGTGTGTCCATCAAGGTCAAATTTTCGAGATCAAAAAGTCGAAGAGATCAAAAAAATTGTGATGACCTATAATCCTGATGGCATTAGCCTGGATTTTATTCGATTTTTTGTTTTCTGGGAAGAAGTTTATCCTGACACACCTGCTGACTCTCTGCCACAAACCTGTTTTTGTGAAGATTGCCTTCAGGATTTTCAGAATAAATCCGGACTTAAAATTCCCTATTCTCTGAATCAAAAATCACAAATTTACAAATGGATAAATGAAAATCATTGCCAGAAATGGATCAACTGGAAATGTGATCTGATAACTTCAATGGTCGAAGAAATAGTCACCGAAACTCGCAAAATAGACAAAGATCTGAAAATCAACATCCATGTTTTGCCGTGGCGGGAGAGTGATTTTGGCGGAGCCATTAAAAATATTGCCGGCCAGGATATTAAAAAAATTTCTTTCTATGTTGATTTTATTTCACCAATGACCTACGCTCATATGGTCAAGCAAGATTCCAGATGGATTCAAAATATTGTCAATGAGCTGGATAGCCTGGCTCCTGGCAAAATTTTGCCTGCCGTGCAGGTCGCCAAAACCTATAGAAATTTTTCTCTTTCTCCTGATGATTTTCAAAAAAATATTCAGGCTGTCAAAGAATCCTCTGCCTCGGGAATAATTATCTGGTCATGGTCGGCTTTGTCAAAATCCCAGGATAAGCAAAAAGTCCTGGAAAAAATTATCCAAAAAAAGTAAACAATTTGATAAATTAGCTGTCTTCAGTAATCACACTGAATAATGAATTTATAATTGAATTAATCGAGTAAATTATGTTTCAAGAACATATTGGAGAACTGGCTGCGCTAGGAACCGCCCTTTGCTGGGCTGCAAATGCTCTCTTTTTTGAAGATGCTGGAAAAAGAGTAGGGTCCTTTGCTGTCAATTTTATCAGAATCTATTTCGGGCTAATTTTTCTGAGTATTTTTACATGGATAACTCGCGGTATGATTTTGCCAGTTGATGCTTCAGCGCATGCCTGGTTTTGGCTCGGTTTGTCAGGAGTGGTGGGTGTGGTGATCGGAGACCTGATGCTATTTGAAGCATTTGTCGTAGTCGGAGCCCGGGTTTCCATGCTCATAATGTCACTTGTACCTATTATCACTGCTATTATTAGCTGGCTGGTACTCGGTGAAACCATGACAGCTTTGGAAATATTCGGAATGGTCATCACTATCACCGGGGTCAGTCTGGTAATTCTAGAAAGAAGAGATGGGGGCAAAAATTTAAAATTTCGCCATCCTATAGCTGGAGTTCTTTTCGCTCTTGGTGGTGCAACTGGCCAGGCCATTGGACTGGTTCTGAGCAAACTTGGAATGGGTGATTATAATGCCTTTGCTTCTACACAAATTAGACTGATCATCGGAAGTGTGGGTTTTTTGATTGTTATTCTGATTACCAGAAAATGGTCAAATGTTACCAAAGCCTTTCGCAATGCTAAAGCTATGAAAAGTGTGACGGCCGGTTCCTTTGTAGGGCCTTTTCTGGGAATTTCTCTATCGCTGGTAGCAGTTCAATTTACAAGAGCAGGTATCGCTTCCACAATAATTGCAATTTCTCCTGTAATAATCATCCCCTTTTCGATCGCCATTTTCAATGAAAAGGTAACGCCTCTGGAAATATTTGGTGCCTTTATATCTGTTGCCGGAGTGTCAATATATTTTCTTACCTGAAGTTTCAGGCAATAACTTTTACATACCTTTCATAAATTCAGATTTCTTTTTCCCGGAAGTTGCTCACTTTGAAACATATTCATAGTTAATATTCTAAGTCATTTAAAATTTTCCTCAGACACAATAATATTTCATATATAGAAACTTTCAAAACAAATTTTTTATCCTAAATCAGAAAAAACCTCTTCTATCTGGTTGCGAAATTGATTTTCGCAACGCAATTGATTGAAAAACTATGTTTTGATTAATATAAAATTATTTCTATCCTTCGAATATTAATTTTGCAAAACACTATAATCAAAATTTTTCGGTGTTGCGGTTTCAATTATCTCACAAAAGTGATAAAATTTATTTTTTAAACATATTTTAAAATACTTTTAAAAGGTATTTAAAGAGGGTTTAAACAAAACTGAAA
>DATGCI010000091.1:0-9870 GCA_035312185.1 bacterium | reverse complement strand
ATCGTGATAGATCACTTTGAGCACGATGGCTTTCAGATACCGATTTCAATCCTTTATTGCGCTCCAGCGCCAACTCCCGGCATTTCTCCAGACTGACCTGTTTACCAGCCATTAAGAGAACGGGTAATAACACCCCAATTGAAATTATTTTTTTAAACTTCATAAATCCCCTCATTATTTTTCAATTCCCCGAAAGACCATATTCATCAGAGTTTCAATATCCTCCTGAATATTTTCTATAGAATCATCATGAGCCAGCTGATATTCAGAACCTCGCACACCTGAATAAAATGCTCTGGTAGCCAGGTCAACATCTTCGATTTTAAAAACATTCTGTTCAACTCCCTTTGTTAATAGATCCCGAATCAATTTTTTCTCAAATTGGTCAAAATCTTCCCGTAATTCATCAATGACAGGGAAATTGCGCAGGATGGGTTCCTTGAGACGGACTTTTCCATAGTACTTGAAGATTTTGTGAACATATTTGATACGGGCGACAACATAGGCAATTATCTTGCGTTGAGGTGTAGGGGCTTGCTGGACTGCTTTTTCGATTTCCTCTTTGATATTCTGAGTTTCATGTTTGACAACCTGTTTGTAGATCTCAAGTTTATTCTGGAAATAGTAGTAGAGAGTGGCTTTTCCCATATTGAGATATTGAGCGATATCATCCATAGTGGTTTTATCGAGACCGAATTGAGAGAACAGTGAGGTAGCTGCTTTCAGGATTTGTTCTTTTTTGTTTTGTTTGCTACTCATTTTAAACCTTTCGACTAATTTCGTTTTTTATTCGAAAATATTTTAAGCAGTTTAATTTGCATTGTCAAGTAGTAATTTGAATAATTTTTTATATTACTATTTTTATTGCCCTTAAATAGTTATGTATTTGCATGTTCCGCTCTATATTATATCTAAACAAATTTTTTGCAATTTTATTTGACACTATAAATTTTATTCCATAAATTAGGTCGCTTTTTGAATAGGGAAGAACGTGGTGAGCGTAGCTCAGGGGTAGAGCGCTTGGTTGTGGCCCAAGTGGCCGTGGGTTCAAATCCCATCGCTCACCCTCAATAATAAATTCTACGGTGCCTTCGTCTAGTGGTTAGGACACTAGGTTTTCATCCTAGCAGCAGGGGTTCGATTCCCCTAGGCACTGCACAAAAAGCCTCTCTTTACGGAGAGGCTTTTTTATTTTCAGTAAAATCATATTAAAGCAGAAACTTTTCAACCGGCAGAAATAATTAATATGCCGCCCCTACAGGGCTCGTTTTTCTATAAAGACATTTTCCCTACAAATATGTCGCCTCTAAGAGGCTTTTCAATTGCGCTAATAATTAGCGGAAGTGCTCAAAATTTATATAGCCCCAGAGGGGCGAAATATTTATAGATAAGGAATAAACAAAAAACCCACAAGAGCCTCGTAGAGGCGAAACTGAAAGTTGCTCACATTCTGAGATTACTCAACGTTTTCAGAGATTTTAATACAGGCGAGACCTCCATATGCCAGCCCAGATATTTGAGCAAAAATTTACCTGATTGGGAAAAATTAATCCCAACATATTTTTCCAAAGCAATCCTATCGGGCTTAATATTGATCACCTTGCGAAAATAATCAAGTTGTTGAGACGGAATCGGCAGATCATCCGAATGACTGCATTCTTCACAGATCAAATGATCAACTCCCGTATTATAATAGGCCTTTTTAAGCCCTTGTCCGCATAGTGAACATTTTTCGAGATTTATGCTATAGCCCATTATCACTGACAATTGCAATAGATAATAAACAAGCAGAGCTTGAGCCATATTTTCATGGCTATCAATTACTGTTAAAACCTCTTTGGTCAGATGAAAGACTTGCTGATTATCTTCAGTACCGTCAATAAATTTATCAAGAGCCTCCAAAACAGCCGAAGCATAGTAGAGTCCATCCAGGTTTTGACTATTTTGCATAAATGACCTGATCAATTCTACTTCCCCCAGAGTCTGGACTTCCCGGCTCTCTTTAAAATAAATAATGGCTTCAATATAATTTAAGGGGTCAAGCTGGCCACGAAAATCACTTTTTGGACGGGAAGCACCTCGGGCAATAGCAGCAATTTTACCCTGATCCCGGGTATAGAGACGCACTATTTTGCTGGTCTCTTTGAAGGGTATCGATTTCAGGATAAAGGCTTCGGTTTTAATTTCAGCCAAAATTGCCCTCTCTTAAATACAGCAACCCGCTGAAACAGGTTCCAGCGGGTTGATTGTAAAAATTAAAAATCAAATTAATAGGCTTTGCCAAATATTGCGATTTTTTTGGTTTTCTTACCAGTGTAAAAGCAAGTACCCTCTTCTTCGGGTTGATCAAGAGGCAGACAGCGCACAGTTGCTTTAGTTTCTTTCTGAATTTCTTCTTCCATCTCACCATCGCCGGCCCAATAGGCTTTGACAAAACCACCTTCTTTGATAATTTTTTTGAAATCGTCATAATTATCAGCGGTATGGGTATTGTCATCCCGAAATTTCCGAGCCTTTTCGAACATGCTATTTTGGATTTCATCAAGCAGTTTTGGAATCACGTCAAGAACTTTATCATTAGAGACGAAATCTTTATTACCATTATCCCGACGAGCGAGAGCAACATGATTTTTCTCAAGATCCCGGGGACCAATTTCCATCCGCAAAGGAACACCTTTCATTTCCCATTCATTGAATTTCCAGCCCGGTGATTTCTGTTCACTATCGTCAACATGGAAGCGGATATCCATTTCTTTGAATTTGGCTGTGAATTCATTGACCTTGTCCATGACCTTTTCTTTTTGTTGATCATTTTTCCAGATGGGAATAATGACAACCTGATAGGGTGCTATTTTAGGAGGCAGGATTAAGCCGTGATCATCACCATGGGTCATAATCAATCCGCCGACCAGACGGGTGCTTACGCCCCAGCTGGTAGCATAGACATATTCCTGCTCATTTTTATCATTGAGGAAAGTGACATCAAAGGCTTTGGCAAAATTTTGCCCTAAATAATGGGACGTTCCAGCCTGGAGGGCTTTTTTATCGCCCATCATAGCCTCGATAGTGTAAGTATCTTCAGCTCCAGCGAATTTCTCAGCATCAGTTTTCAATCCCACATAAACAGGCATAGCCATATATTCTTCAGCCAGTTTGCGGTAAACTTCAATCATCTGCCTGGTTTCTGCAATCGCTTCATCAGCGTTGGCGTGAGCAGTATGACCTTCCTGCCACAAAAATTCAGTTGTTCGTAAAAAAAGGCGAGTGCGCATTTCCCAGCGGACAACATTGGCCCACTGATTGATCAAAAGCGGCAGGTCGCGGTAGGAATCGATCCATTTTTTATAGGCTGACCAGATAATTGTTTCCGAAGTTGGACGTATATAGAGAGGCTCAGCCAGTTCTTTGCCACCGCCGTGAGTGACTACAGCACATTCAGGTGCAAAGCCCTCTACATGATCGGCTTCCTTCTGCATATAATTTTGGGGAATGAACATAGGAAAGTAGGCGTTTTGGTGGCCGGTTTCCTTGAACATATTGTCAGCATTCTGTTTAATATTTTCCCAGAGAGCATAACCATAGGGTTTAATGATCATAGTACCTTTGACAGGACCATAATCAGCCAGATCAGCTTGTTTTACAATATCGTTATACCATTGAGAAAAATCCTCACTCCGTTTTGTAACGCCTTTTGCCATTTTCAAAAACCTTTTGTTTTAAATATTCTAAATATATCAGTACTTATTCTGTCTTTTATTTCTCATTAAAACCAATCCGATAGAAAGGATTGACTATACTTGTGCAAATTGTTTTTAGATGGGCTGCGATTCTCCGCAAATAGCGCAGATAAAGTGCTAAAGTAACAGCGTCAGAAATCTTAAAGTCCATTTCACCATTGATCAAAACATTGGTTAATTGATCGCATTGACCGGAAATGCTATTGTACTTTTCGAGAACTTCCCGGGCCATTTCTTCATCACTATCCATAAAAGCCACAATCGTCTTTTTAAAGAATACCTCAATTATTTTTTCTATCTGTTTTACCTCAGATTCCATATCTTCGGTGCGCAGTGGCTTTTTTCTTTGTTCTGCTAGATCATATATATCTTTGGCATAATCGCCAATTCTTTCTATATCGATCACAATACTGGTTAAAACCAGACCGGCATTAATTTCACTTTTATCGGCAATAGAAAGATGGGTAAGAACTTTTTTACGAATACTTCGTTCAGCTTTATTTACATCCTTATCACTGTCGTGAATGTCCATACCGACTTTAGAGCGATCTTTTCGCAGACTATCAACTGCAGCCAGATACATTTCATAATCCAGTTTTAAGGATTCTTTGGCCTCTTCCATTATCTGATTGGAGAGGTCTTTCTGCCTCCAGATATTAATAAATTCTCTAAACATTTATTCACCTCACAATTAATATTAGAAATATTGGTAACAGGAAAAATGTAACTATTATATAGACAAAAGGAAAGAACGGATATTTTTTTGTAATTTTAGCAAATTGGCGAGCTATTGCAATTGGAATATTTTTCAAGGGCAACCAAATTGAGATCCCTACAATATTAAAGAAGAGGTGAGAAATCGCAATTGTCACCGAGATCGGATTTCCAGTCGCCAGTGCGGCCAGCAAAGTTGTTACTGTTGAACCCACATTAGCACCGAGAGCATAGGGATAAATCTGTTCAACCGTCAAAACGCCAGCCCCAGCCAGAGGAATTACCAGAGAAGTAGTAATTGAACTACTCTGAACAATTGCAGTAAAAAGTATTCCCAGACTAAGAGCAGTAAAAGTATTTTTGAATAGATAACGATCGAAGAAAAGTTCAATTTTACTCAACATTAAGGAGCGCATTGTCTTGACCAAATAGCGCAAGGAAATGAATAGTAAAACCAATGCTATTATTATCCCGACCCACTCTATATTGGGTAATAGCGATAATATATTATTGACCAACGGGTCAATAATTTGTCCTAATGGATCGCTCATTTCCAGCCCGCCAGCTCCTTCAAAAAACTTTTCTACCGCATAGGCTATACGTCCTAGGAAGTTAAACCCAACCTGGAGAGGCATGATCGTAGCCACAGCCAGCAAATTGAAAAAATCGTGAACGATACTGGCTGAAAAAGCTCTTTCAAACTCATCCTTTCGACTTATATGACCTAAAGAAACTATAATACCAGTCACCGAAGTCCCGATATTGGCGCCCATAATGATCGGAATTGCCAGCTTTATTGCTGTATGAGGATCTGTACCGAAGGCACCGCCGGCAACAAGTCCAACTACAAGAGAGGTCGTCATCGAAGAACTCTGAACAATACTGGTCGTGAAAATTCCCACAAAAAGTCCCAGAATCGGATTGGATACGGTTTCCAGGAAAGCCCGGGCAACCCCCTCACCAAGGGCTTCAAAGGATTCCCCTAGCAACTCGACACTAACAAGAAATAGATAGATAAGACCCAGAAGAGCCACAATCTTGAAGATTTTTTGGGCCAGGCTTTTGCTCTCCTTAAATAATGTTCTCTTATTTTCTTTAACCATACATTATCTCGCTCAGTTTCAAGAATTTTTTTCAACGTCCAAAGATAATAATAATAATTTTAATTTCCATAAAGTTTTCAACTATTAACACAATCTTAACAATCGTCTATTTTGTTATTTTCCATATATTTAAACTACAGAGCAGATCAGGGCAATAGCTAAAAGCCTGTAGATTTATAAAAATAAACTCCGGTTTTTTTAGAATGGGCTGAGATAGGTGGGTTTAAATTTTAATCAGCCTTTAAAAAGTATTTAAAGGACAATTAAAACCATTTCTAACAGGCCAGTAAAAAGTAGTTTTATTGCCAAAATAAGATCCTCACATTATTTCGTAATATTTTGATAATTATTTAGATTAGTGTTCATCGACTCTCTCACAATAGATCTTTTTGAGACGCACAGAATGACGAGGATTATACTTTTTACCAGTCCATCACAAATAATACAAAAAATTATTCAGATGCCCTTTTCAATATCAACCTTAAAATTACTCCTCAATGCTTGCGGCTAATTCCCTAAGGTTGTCATGCTTAATTTGGGTAACCGGCTCTTTTATTTTGGCTATAGTCTTGACCACAAAGCGATCCAGAATTGACATTTCAGAAGGATCGGCAATAATTCCTGCTAGTACTATTCTGGAAGTCTCAACCAGCTTAGCAGGGAAAGATTTTTCAATATATTCATCCAATTTATCCTCAAACCAGCACGATATGAAAATTCCAGTTTTCTTATGCAATAATTTGGCAAGGTTTTGATCACAAAATTTTCTGACGTCTTTGCGAGCTCTTCCTGCATAAATAGATGTTCCTATCAGAATCGCGCCATATTCATCTAACTCAGGATCTGGATTCTTGGCAAGATCTCTAACTTCAACTGAGGTTGAGATCATTTTTGATAATTCTTCTGCCATTTGGGCAGTACCACCGTATTTGCTGGAAAATACAATTAATGTTTTCATTGCAACTGACCTCCGGATTGTTTGGAATTCAGGCTTTTTTGGATTGCATTTTCGATCGCTTTTAGAATTACTTTGCTGCTATAGGTAGCCCCAGTAATGGCATCAACCTGAAGGGATTGAGCTTCGATCACATCATCTGTGATTTTTTCGGCTTCTTTTCCCCGTCCACATTGGTGCTTTAGTATTTCGATATTTTTAATGGAGTAATCCTCTATCTGGACTTTAACTTTGACTTTGACCAGGGTTGTATTGTATTCTCCTGTATAAATCCCGGTTTGAGCGGAATCCAGAGGTAGGTCGGCAATTTCAATATTTTCGTACTCTTTACAGGAAAAGGCCGCCAAAAGGCCAACAATTATCAATAGAAAGACAAAATTTCTTTTCATAATTTTCTCTCCTCCTCTATTACTTTTGGAATTATTCTTTAAAAGAAACTATTTTTACTATTAAAACTCCCAGACAAAGCCACCAACAGGTGTAAACAGATATTGATAAACAGGTTCAGTTTCACCATCGCTCTGATAGGAGTAATTCCAGACATTTTTTCTATTGTAGGCATTCATAAAATCGAGATACATGACAATTGCTGATTTTTTGAACATCCAGCGCCGCTTGATCATAATATCCAGCCGATGATAGTCCGGCAATCGGCGGGTATTTAACTCAGTATTCCATTTTGTGTACCAGGTGCGAAAATAGGGATCGTAATAGGGCTCAGTGTAGGGACGTCCCTGATTATAGTTGAAACGCACGCCGACTTCAAATTCATCGCCTGGGGAAATCAACCACTCCAGATATTTCCACCATTTTTTTGTTTTTACATTTTGATACCATTCTTTTTTACGCATATCAATTTTGTATCCGGAAATAAAGGTTACCACATCCCGAAAATCATAAGTACCTGTGTACCAGGGTTGATCAGGTTGACGAACATCTTTATACTCTGAAATATAATGGCTGTAGGACAATGAAAAATGAAAATTTTCAACCCGCTTTTTCTGGAGAAAAAATTCAATTCCCCGGGAACGACCTTCCTGCTTGCTTAAATATTGATCATTATAATAATCAATAGAATCGCCTTCAACCCATTGACGGGAGACAGGATAATTACGATAATTTTTATGATAGACCTCAACACTGGCTTTCATACTCTCAGTGAGAAAATGTTCCAACCCTACTACAAATTGCTCAGAGCTATAGCTTTGCAAATCTTTATTCTCATCAATATTGGCAGTAAAGAGACGATAGGGCGGTTCCTGATAATGCTTCCCATAACCAAAATTGAGAGAAGTGGCTGGATTGATTTTGTAAGTGACACCCAAACGAGGCGATAAATAAGACTGATCGGAGTAATCAAAATAGGAATATCTGAGGCCTGAAGTGATCTCAAGATTGTTGAGAGGATTAAGTTTATATTGTAAGAAAACAGCAGGTTTATAAGCAGTAATATCTTTATCAATATCCTGTTCCGGATAAATGTGGGCCAGTTCACCGCGCGAATAGTCATACTCCGATTCCGAATATCCAACACCCGGGAAAGCTACGTGCTTGTCAGGATCATTAACCGGGTGGTAATAATATCTCCAGACTGTATCACTCTCCGTCCATTCGTGGGTGTTAAATTGAATTGCCTTAATATTAAAGCCCAGCCGAAAGCTATTTTGGGAATTTATTCTATTAAAATAATCACCTTTTAAAGTCCACTGCCCTTCAAAATTGTCTTCCTGGAAGATCAATTTTTCGGAATCGTTATCTTGCTTTTCATCGACATCGGTTTGCCAATTTTTACCAGTGCGGGAGAGAGTTAACAAAGAATAGCTATTTTTATCATAGATAGAGCGCAAAGTTAATCCAGTAGCATAAGTGGCTCCTCGATTGTCAATAAGCTGAGTTCCTTCTCTGTCCTGCTCACTATTATCTTGTTTAATGTAGATATTATCGAGACCGTAAATACCATTCCAGGTTACTTTGTGATTGTCACCCACATCATAGACAATTTTACCATGGAAATTGGAGTATTTGGGGACTGCTGTCAACCCAATGCTATTGACGATCAAGTCCAGGTAACTTTTGTGAGCGCTAAACATATAGGAGCCCTGGCCAGAATTGAGCGGTCCGTTGACATTTAATCCAATTCCGGACATACCCATATCCATTTTGGAATGAAAATGTTCCCGACTTCCTTCTTTGAACTTAATGTTCATTACCGAAGAGACCCTTCCGCCGAAACGGGCTGGAAAAGCACCAGCATAAAAATCGACTTCTTCGACAAAAAGTGGGTCGATCATACTAATAGGCCCGCCTCCTGTTCCCCGCTGACCAAAATGATTGGGATTGGGAATTTCAATATTATCAATGAGGAAAAGATTTTCGCCTTTGTGTCCACCTCTAACCAGGATATGATTGTTCTGGTCACTTCCCGAGGTTACGGAAGGAAGAGCTTGCATCATTCTTTGCACATCCATAGCACTACCAGCATCATTCATCATTTCCGGAAAATCTATATTCATATTGGAAACTGTAGCATCAGGTGGTTTTGTAAATGTTTTTCCGGTGACGACCACTTCTTCACCTTCTAGTGTCGAAGGGACAAGACTGACATCTAGACGAGTTGTTACATCAGGATTGACGGGCACCTGAACTTTTTTAACCGTACTATAACCCATCATCTGAAAATTTAAATTATAGGTTCCGGCTGGAATATTATGAATTTCATATTTACCGTCCTGGGCTGTTGCTGCTCCAAATTGAGTGTCTTCAACAATTACATTGACACCTACCAGTGGAGTGCGGCTCTCCTGATCTGTAACATAACCAATTATATCACCTTTCTGAGCCCATCCAAAATTTACCAAAATTGCAATGCAAACTAACCATTTCCCTCTCATTATTGTCCCACTATTTGGATTTTCTTGTTTGCAAGATCAAAGATATTAAATCAGATTCAAATTTATGATTAGATGCAGCAATAAATCAAATACTTATCATGTTACTTTTGGGCGCCAAAAGGATATTCAGTTTCGCCTCTACGAGGCTCTGGTGGTTTTGGGGCTATTCGTTTCTACAAATATGTCGCCCCTAGCGGGGCTTTTTTATCGTGCCAATAATCTAAGGCAGTTCTCATAATTTATACAACCCAGCGGGTTTTTCTTATTGGGCTAATAATCAACATCCTTGTCTCAAAATTTGATAGCCCCAGCGGGGCGGCATAGTTATATTTTTTTGGATGGTTGGAGGTTTGGATGAATGGAGGGATGGATGGAAAGAAAATTGCATTCTATGAAATTTGAATACCATTTAAACGGCCTTTGAACGGATTTTCAAATAGTTTGAGATATTTTGTCGTTATTTCACATCC
>DATGCI010000090.1:0-8280 GCA_035312185.1 bacterium | reverse complement strand
TGGCACCAATGGTATAGCACCCTATTTGGGTGACAACAGCGGGCTGGAATATGCATTCACCGATACCAGTGTCAATAATGGACAACGCTATTTCTATGCGGTTGTGGCCTTTGATCATGGTGATTCCCTTTATAATGTTTTACCTGCAGAAAGTGGTAAAGAAATCAGCTTAGAAGATGATGAGTTCGTCTTCGACAAGAATACTGTGTCAGTGACTCCCAATCCATATAGCAAAGGCTATGAACCACCTTCTCTTGGTGATGATGGTATTGCTCACGAAGGTCCGGCAACTGGCGATATAAAAGTTAGTATTCTGGATCCTACTGCTATTAATGATCAAAATGAGTATAAATTATATTTCTACGATAGTTCTAATGATCCTAATTATACTCCCGATTCTACGGTAAAGTATTTCCTAAAAAATACTAGAGCCTATGGAGTGATCAACCAAACTACTGGCGATACAATCATTGATTATAATACTGCTATTAGACAGCCCTCCCAGGTTTTTGAAGGTCTTCGGCTCAATCTTGATAATGCTGAACGAGTTGATATTATGCAGGATAGTATAAAATGGGTGGGCAGTGATTACAACCATCCCAAAGTTAAAACCAGTCTCTCCGACTTGAGTGGATTTCATTATCCCTGTAATTATAAAATAATATTCTCAGATACAACTGCCGATACTTCTGTAGCTTATAACCAGTTTCCAGTAAAATTGAAAAAGCAGCCAACAAATTTTAGAATTGTTAACCTATTAAATGATGAACCTGTTGATTTTGCCATTCGTCCAGTATCTGATAGTGAAGACTTTATAATTTATCCCATGTTTGCCGATACAATGGACACAACCAACAACAATTATCCCTACAAATCAGGCTGGTATGTAAAATTGACTTTTGAAAGTGACAATTTTCTTGGCAATCAGTCCGGAGATATTGGTGGATATCAAGAATGGCAGGATTCCGATAGTACAATTTCAGCCGATCGGGTGAGTGGCTTTGGTAATGTTCCTATGTTTGAATTTGGAGAAGCTACAAAACTTTATTGGGAAGATGAAAATATTCCAACTGAAGATAATCCAAAATATGTAACTTATTCGGCAGATTCGACTTTTCAACCTGGACTCTATTATTTGAAAGTATTTCTAAAAGCTTCAAGTCCTCAGGACATTACCGCTGGAACAGAGACTTTAGATACAACTTTTACCATAACGACAGATTATGTAGAGTATAAGATTCCAATGGAGCTTGAAGAGACTGGCAATTTTAAGGTTACCTGGGAATCAACCGGTGATGATGAAATGTGGGTCTATGATCTGCGACTAACAGAAAAGTATCGTTATCAAAAAGATGATTATTTACTTGTACCAACTACAGTACAATTTAGCAGTAATGATGCCTTTACTTTCACAACTCAGGCAGCGCAGGAAAATATTACTAAAGATAAAGCCAACTGGGAAAATTTCAGCGTAGTACCTAATCCCTATATTTTGACATCTTCCTGGGATCACCCTAGTGATGTACCTGGTCAATATCCCAATAAAATATCTTTTATTAATGTTCCCTCAGATGCTATTATCAGAATATTTACTGTTCGCGGTGATCTAGTTAGGAAACTTAAAAATACTGGTAGTGTATTCAATGGCAATATTGACTGGGATTTGACTAATAGTTCCGGAAAAGATGTCTCTTATGGAATTTATGTATATCATATAACCAGTAAAAAAATAGGTGATAAAGTTGGTAAATTTGCAATTATCCGCTAAAAAAGGTAATTATATGAATAGAGGTATAAAAATGAAAAAAGTGACCACAATTTTATTAGCAATTATTTTTCTTGTTTCATTGCAGACAGCACATGCTCAGAGCAAAGTGGGAACATCGGCGGCCCCGTTCCTTAATATCGAGATGGGTCCACGGGCAATTGCAATGGGCGGCGCTTACACAGGTCTGGCAAATGATGGTTCATCTATTTTCTGGAATCCTGGTGCAATGTCAAGAACAGAACAAAACATGGCTTATTTTACCTATTTGAAATGGTTTGCTGAAATTGATATTCAGTTCGCTTCGGTTACTTATCAGTTGCCTGGTTTAGGAACAGTTGGATTGGGAATGACTTATGTGGATTATGGTCAGATGGAAGTCACAACTATTGAAAATCCCTATGGAACTGGTGAATATTTTTCGGCAAGTGATCTGGCTCTTGGAGCTTCCTTTGCCCGCAATTTGACGGACAGGTTTAGCATTGGTGGTACTGTAAAATATATTAATAACTCCATTTACAATGAAGATGCTGAGGGAATTGCTATTGATGTCGGTACTTTATATATAACCAATTTCAACGACATGAGACTGGGTATAAGTATCTACAATTTTGGTAATAAGATGCAAATGAGAGGCAGAGATCTTTTTACTCATCATGATATCGATGAATCTGTTTATGGCAACAATGAAGAGATCATTGCTGAACTAAGAACTGAAAAATGGAATATGCCATTAACTTTTAGAATTGGTGCCGCTATGCCACTGATTGATAATTCTGTTCATAAATTGTGGGTAACAGGTGATGGTGTTTACCCCAGCGACAATGTAAAAATGGCAAATTTTGGGGCTGAATATACCATTTTTGATCTCTTTTCACTACGAGCTGGTTATAAGAATATGTTTCAGGAATCTGGAGAACAGGGCTTGACTTTTGGCAGTGGTGTTAGTTTTGACGTACCTTCCAGTATTTCAATTGATTTTGACTATGCTTTTCAATCATTTAATCATTTAACTAATGTTCACCATTTTGCTACAAGCGTTGTTTTCTAAAAACCGGACAAGTAACCGTTTTTAGATTTAATAAATCTCAAGAAAGGAGGTAAGTCAAAAAACAAACTTTGTGAATTTATCAAGTATTTTTAATAGAATCTAATTAAAGGAGGAAAGTTATGAAGAGAAAGTTAACCGTATTAATGCTTTTGCTATTGTCAGCTTCCGTAATCAGCTTCGGAACTGTTATCAATAGTGAAACCTTTAATGGTGGTCTTGGCACCTGGACACAATATAGTGTCACTGGAAGCCAGAGCTGGTATCAGGATGACTATGATAATGATTACTTTGCCAAAATGAGTGGCTATGATAGTGGCAGTAATGAAAATGAAGATTGGTTGATTTCACCTGGATTTGTTCCGGATGATTATGAAAATCCTATCATGTATTTTCAAAATGCATACAATTATTCTGGACCAGATCTGCAGCTCATGGTTTCAACTGACTATGATGGTACTAGTGATCCAAGTACCCAGGGTACCTGGACAGATATCACTGATCAGGCTACCTGGTCATCGGGTAGTTTCAATTGGGCCTCATCAGGAGATATTGATCTCTCATCTTATTCTGGTACAACCTATGTTGCTTTTAAATATACTTCTACTGCTGATGAAAGCAAAACCTGGGAAGTTGATGACATTGTTATTGCCGAAGATAAACCCCTTGGCCATGTTACTTTTCAAGTAAATATGTCCGCTCAAATTGAAAATGGTACTTTTGATCCTTCTAGCGATTTTGTTGATGTAACTGGTGGTTTTGCAGGATGGGGCTCAAGCCTACATCAACTTCAGGATCTTGACGGAGACTCTGTTTACACAACTACTGTTGCCATTGACACAGGTAGCATTGAATATAAATATCGTTTGAATGGTAACTGGGATGTAGCTGAAGGTAGATCCAACCGTACTTATGATGTAGTTGAAGGCGATAATGAAATTCCACTTGTCTGGTGGGATGATTATAATCCTAATGCTGTTCTAGATGCTGAAATATATTTTTCAGTTGATATGTCCATTCAGTTGATGAATGGCAATTTCCAGCCTGACAGTGGTGATATTGCAGTAGTGAGAGGAGCTCTTAATGAATGGAGTGGAGAAGATGATCAACTAACTGAAGATCCTGCTACTGAAGGACTCTATACATATTCCTATGAAATGGACAGTGTAGCCTTAGATGCTGACAATCAATATAAATTTGTCATAGTACCCGGTGAAGGTAGTGATATGTGGGAAAGTATTGACAACCGTAGTTTCAGTATACCTATGGATCACGATTACACCGATTCCGATGGTGATGGTTATGTAGAAGTTGCCCTCGATACTGTTTATTTTAACAATGTTGGTATGGAAGACATTGTAACTCAGGATGTCACTACTTATTTTACTGTTGATATTAGTTCAGCAATCAATGCCCTTAATGCCGGTGAAGTCCTTATTGATTCTCAGACTGATGCAGATACTATCAGTTCTGTAGATGAGATTGATGCAGTTTACATCAACGGCCTCTATGGTCAATGGTGGGACTGGGGTGCTGCACCTGAAGAATACAAAATGTATGATGATGGTACTCACGGTGATGAAACAGCCGGAGATAATGTCTATACAACCGACATTCTATATACAGCCGGGCAATCCAAAGAAGTAACCTATAAATATGGTATTAACAGTCTTGATAATGAAGCCGGATTTGCAGAAAATAGATCCATGACTCTTGATGATGCTAATTCCACTTTTGATCCTGAAACTGACTGCTTTGGCGAGCAAAATACGGATGATCGTTTACCCTTTCCTGAATATACCTGTGGAGAACAAGCAACAACTGTTACCTTTCAGGTTAACATGTCAGCCCAGATTGATAATGGTACATTTGATCCTGCCAGCGATGTAGTTGGAGTCGCCGGTTCTATTAACGGATGGGGCGATCCTAGCGATGACCAGTTGAGTGATACTGATGGCGATTCAATTTATACTACAACAGTTGAAGTTGATACCGGAACTATTGAATATAAATATCGCCTTAATAATTCCTGGGATGTTGCTGAATCTATTTCCAACCGGACTTACACAGTCGTTCCTGGTGTTAATGAAATACCAGTCGTCTGGTGGAATAACTTTAATCCCAATGCAATTGTAGATGCCGAAATTTATTTTTCAGTTGACATGAGAATTCAGCTCATGAATGGTAATTTTATGCCTGATAGTGGTGATATAGCAGTAGTGAGAGGAGCTCTTAATGAATGGAGTGGTGAAGATGATCAACTAACCGAAGATCCTGCCACTGAAGGATTATATACTTATTCCAAAGAAATGGATAGCCTTGCTCTTGGTGCTGGCCACGAATACAAATTTGTAATCGTACCCGGTGATGATTCTGGTGATATGTGGGAAAGTATTGACAACCGTAGTGTCACAGTTCCAATGGATCATGATTACACCGATTCCGATGGCGATGGATATGTAGAAGTTGCTCTTGATACTGTCTATTTCAACAATGTTGGTATGGAAGACATTGTAACTCAGGATGTCACCACTTACTTCACTGTTGATATTAGTTCTGCAATCAATGCTCTGGAAGCCGGTGAGGTTCTTATCGATTCTCAGACAGATGCTGATACTATCAGTACTGTAGATGAAATTGACGCAGTTTACATCAATGGCCTGTTTGGTCAATGGTGGGACTGGGGTGCTGCACCTGAAGATTACAAGATGTATGATGATGGAACTCATGGTGACGAAACAGCCGGAGACAACATTTATACAACTGACATTCTTTACACAGCAGGACAATCTAGAGAAGTAACCTATAAATATGGAATTAACAGTCTTGATAATGAAGCTGGATTTGCAGAAAATAGAACATTAACTATTGATGATGCTAATTCCACTTTTGATCCTGAAATCGACTGCTTTGGTTCCCAGAATACTGATGACCGTTTACCCTTCCCCGAATACACATGTGACGGTTCTGCCCTTGATGAAGAAACAGCTGCTATTCCTGAAGACTATATGCTCTATGACAATTACCCTAATCCTTCAACCCGACTACTACTATAATGTTTGCTATGCCTCGTGCTGAAAAAGCAACTATTGAAATTTACAATGTTCTCGGTCAGAGAGTGAGAACACTCTACTCCGGTAATCTCAAAGCCGGTGTCCATACAGTACAGTGGGATGCCCGTGACAATCATGGCAATCAGGTTTCGGCTGGTGTCTATATTTACAGAATGTCTACACCACATACTAATAAGACTAAGAAAATGATTCTGTTGAAATAATGACGGGTATTCAATGGAAATTATAGAAAATAAGCGGGGTATATTTGAGGTATTTAAATATACCTCGCTTTTTCTTTTGGTAACATTCTTACTTGCTTGTTCTGGGCCCAGAAATCGGAGACAGGTCGATCAACAAGAAAATGATCGTGAACCTGTTGCCATCGTGGGCCAGGATACAATATCTTTATACCAATTCAAGGAATCTTACCAGACTGCAATTATGCGAACATCAGTTAATGATAATCTAGAAAACAGGAAACATCACCTTTATAAAATGGCTGAAGGATATCTCATGGCCCAGGCTGCAAAACAGGATAATTTGGATACAATCCCTCAATTTCAGTATCGTAAAAATATGTTTGAAAGAAAGGCCATGCGGGACTATATGTTTGAAAATATAGGTGCTAATATTGATATTGATAAAACAAAATTAAAAGAAGCCTTTCGGCGCTCTAGACAGTCCCGGCTTGTTCGCCATCTATTTTCTCGCCGAAAAGAAGAAATCGATAAAATGTATCAGCAATTGAAAAGCGGCGAATTTGACTTCAGAAGTTTGGCTCAGCAGTCATTTTCTGACTCTGCATTGCGGAATAATGGAGGATTATTAGGCTGGATTAATTGGGGAGATACAGGACTAAAATTTGAAAATGCGGTCTATAATCTTGAAAGTGGACAAATTTCCAAACCCTTTCAATCTATGTATGGCTGGCATATTGTGAAAGTAGAGAAGATCAAACGTGAGATTTTGCCTACCAGCCAGGATTATAAAGAATTTGTCGCTAAAAACAGAAAAAAATTGGAACGAATTTATAAAGAAGAGAAACTTGCTGAGTATCTTAACAACTTTATGAAAGAACAGAATCTGAAACTTAACCTACCTCTTCTTCGCACAATATCACAAAAATTAAAGCCTAAATATAAAAATTATTTTTTGGGACAAAATCAGAATTTTAATAAGTTACCACCGCAAAATGTTGAATCACTTGTTCTGGAACTTGATGAAATCCTTGACCAGACCCTTGTAAATTACAAAAATGGGCAATGGAAGGTCCGGGATTATATAAAAAGACTTCCTGAATTACCTGCACAGTTCATTTTAACTGATATCGAGAAAAGTGTTGCTCTAGCACTGAGAAATGATCTATTGGCTGAACAGGGCAGAGAAAAGGGAATTAATAATAAAACGGAGGTACAGGATCGAGTCCAATTACGCAGCTACGAAATTTTATCCCATTTAAAAAGCAGACAACTGCTGGATTCAATTCCTTATGAAAAGCGTTTAAACTGGACAGATGAAGATGCCCGACTTTATCGCATTCAGCAGTGGAGACATAAAAAAAATGAATTTATTGAACAACAAAAGAAAAAAGTTCCGATTAATTTTTATTATGATAAATTAGAAAACCTATATTCTGATTTACAATAAAATATAATAATAGAATTTTAACAGGAGGACATACATGAGTCCAATTGATTTTATAATCATCATTGTTTACATGATTGGTATGGTTATCATTGGAAGCTGGTTTCAGAAAAAGGCTTCAGAAGGAATTGATTCCTATTTCCTGGGTAATCGACAATTACCCTGGTGGGCTCTAGGTGCATCCGGAATGTCCTCCAATCTTGATATCAGTGGCACCATGATCATAGTTGCTCTTGTTTATGCTCTAGGTGCCCGTGGATTTTATATTGAAATTCGAGGCGGTGTCACTCTTGTCATGGCTTTTCTAATGATTGTAATTGGTAAATGGAGTCGACGTGCTGGTGTCATGACTCTTGCTGAATGGATGAAAATTCGATTCGGTGATAAGAAACAGGGCCATATTGCCCGTCAAATTACAGCAATTACATCGATTTTGATGACCATTGCAATGGTAACCTATTTTGCAATTGGCGGGGGCAAATTTCTAGGTAGTTTTCTAGGCATTCCAGCTTTTTTAGGTTTGCCTTCCCATTTTTGGGCGGCAACAATTTTGATTTTTCTGGCTATGATCTATACAGTTGCATCAGGACTCCACGGAGTTATCTGGACTGATGTTTTTCAGGGGTTTTTGATCTTTGCTCTGATTGTATATATTGTAGTTCGTGCAATGGGAATTGATTTGCCTCAGGAATTTGCAGTTTCACTTCCGGTCAAAGATTCCGCTGGAGGAGGATTTGAAACTATAAAAACCACCTTTAAGCAATGGA
>DATGCI010000089.1:0-2916 GCA_035312185.1 bacterium | reverse complement strand
TGAGAAAGCCGTTAAGAAATATTTTTCAGAGAGTATGAGATAAGTTTTAGAGATCTTGCAGGGCATAAATCCAAATCAACTAAACTAGATTTTTACTCCGATCAATTAGCCTTAAAATATTTTAGGTAAGCGAAATAAATTTTAGCATTTTATCGTCCGCCGCCCGTTTTATGTTACTTTTGCGGGTCAAAAGTAACAAAAGGAAAAATAGTCGAGATGCAAAGTGGTTCCTTTTGGAAAAACTAAAAAAATATTCGACCCTGTTTCTGAATTAATAGTCCTGACACCATCTTATCCTGCCCATTGAGATCAGGATAATATGAAACAACCTGGCAGGTTTGTTCTACATATCTGCGCCTCTAGCGGGGCTTTATATTTGCTCAAATCCCGGAATTCGTCTTGATTCAAAGGAATTGCTCCCTTGTAGCACAACTGGCCTCAAAGGGAATATAGGAATAGGGAAAAGGGAGGAGGGAGAAGGGGAATATTGATTAATACTATCGATTCTGGGAGATTTCCCCGAAAAAATACCTTCGGGATCAATGACTCAGTCACTTCGCAAAGCTTCGTTCCTTCGAAATGACAGGTTTTGGTTTTTTGTTTGGTGCATCGGTCATGGGGCTTTTTATGAGCAATGATTCAACCTGAAAATTCATTATCATTCATTTTTCACCGTACTCCTTTGAAATGACAGGATCATATCGCTTTTATGTGCTATCGGGTCTTAAAATATCTCAAACTATTCGAAAATCCGTTCAAAGGATGTTTAAAAGGTATTCAAATTTCGTAGAATCCAATTTCCTACTCCATCCATTCATCCATCCCAATCACTTATTAACAATAATATCTTCAATCTGCTGAAATCCTTCAATCGAGAAGACAATACGATCGGTATCAATTTTTAGCAATTGCTTTTTACCATTATCCCCAATCCAGACATCACCATCATGATCAATATCCATAGTTTCCGGAGATAAAAATGTTGACGGATGTGGAGTGATGGTCAGGTCATTCTCATTGAAATAGTAAATATCACGATCACCAATTATCCAGATATATTGTGTGCTGGAAGATTCTAGAATATCAGGTTGCAAATTGGTAGCACTCAGAATATTAGTGTTTTCTCTGTTCCAATTGGGGCCGATCAATTGCTCAATCTGGTCATCATTTTTATCAGCAATATAAACTCGCGTTGGATCGGCAAATCCAACTGTCAGGGAGCGGGGATTATGGAGGCCTTCATTAAAGAATTCCACTTTTGAATTTCCGGTATAGATGGAATCGGGAAGATTTTTGATATTAAACTTTACGATTCTATTATTGGTCGGTTCTGAAACCCATACATCTGCATTACTTTGATTGACATCGATGAAGCGGGGCTTGTTGAAACCTTTGATAGTTTTGACAACAGAATTTGAATAGCAATCAATAACTGTAATTGACTGCTGCCCTCTGCTCAAAGCCATTAATTGCCGCAGTTCCTTGTGCATTTTGAGTTCAATGATCTGGGGAACATCGGAGATTTCGACGAGGGTCTCACCTTTGGGACCAATTTTGTAAATTTTACCATCACTATAATCAGCAACCCAGCTAGCACAATCGACTTTATAATTATTGGCCAAGGCGACAGGATATACAAACTCCTGCTCCGATTCCACTATCAATTCGCCATTACTGGTGAAGCGTTTCAGTTTTTTTGTGCCACTATCAACCACCCAGATAGAACCATAATCAGAATAGACCAGAACCTGAAGAGTATCGCTGGTGCTGTAGCCAGCCGCATCTTTGACAGTTGCCACCATATTATAATACCCGGTTTCCAGTCTGTCTGCTGGAGCCCGCCACGAAATTTCATGATCAAGATCAGAATCGGTTGTAAATTCACCGGAGCCTCCGGGAATTACATCAAAAGAATAAGTCAAATCAGTATTTTCCGGATCTTCAGCCTGACAGGTCAAAGTAATTTTATTGCCAATCAGAACAATATCAGAACTGGCAGTGAAACTATTGATAAAGGGTTTTTCATTTCTCACGAAAATATCTTTGGAGATTTCATCCTCAGCACCATCTTCGTCAATAGCAGTAATTGTTAGAAAAACATCTGCTGGTCGGGAAGGTGCTGTCCACACGACTCTCTGGCCAGTATTTCTGTTCAGGCTGCCACCGCCTTCCACATTTCCAGTCAATTCCCAGGTGATCTGGACCTGCTGGCTATCAGGATCAAATACTGTGGCAGTCAGAACATGTTCGCTGCCCGGTTGGACAGTATCAGGAATGCCAAGAGATTGAATAATTGGTGGTTGAGGTCCACAACCTAATACAAATAATAAAAACATTGTAAATGCAGCCAGAATGACCAGTTTTCTTTTACTATTATATAATAGTATATGCTTTAGGATTTTTTTGGAGTCTATCAAATCAACCTCGTTTGTTAAATCAAACACACAGTTCATTCTATTTTTTGCAAATTATCTGCCAGCAAGGGTAAAATATCAGGATTATATTTATATCCCTCAGAAATTGGCTTTAATCAGTAGTTTTTTAATTAATATTTAACCGATAATTGATCTTTATTTGAAGTTTGGCAAGTAAAAAAAGCCGGCTGCGGAAAATTTTTCCATGTTAACGGCTTTTTAAAGCAGAAAGATCAAAAGCAGAAAGCAGAAACTTGGTGCTGAGCGGTCTTTTGTTATTTGAAGATGTTTCTGAATTAATAGTCCTGACACCATCTTATCCTGCCCATTGAGATCAGGATAAGATACAACAACCTGGAAAGTTGGTTTAAAATATTCGGCATGATGATAAAATGCGTGAATAAATTTATGAGCGAGCCGTTAAGAAATATTTTTCAGAGAGTATGAGATAAGTTTTAGAGATCTTGCAGGGCATAAATCCAAATCAACTAAACTAGATTTT
>DATGCI010000088.1:0-14248 GCA_035312185.1 bacterium | reverse complement strand
CATGCTTCCGGTCGTACTGACAGTGGTGTTCATGCCCTGGCTCAGATTGTCCATTTTGACCTTTCAACTGATCTAGAATCCAACACAATAAAAAATGCTATTAATGCCCGTACTCCTCGGGATATTGTTATTCATAAATGTGATATAGTTGAGCCTGATTTTCACGCTCGGTTTCATGCTCGCAAACGTTATTATATGTATAAAATTCATACAGCCAATACTGCCATAAAGCGGAAATATGTCTGGCCAGTTGACCATTCTCTGGAACTGGATTTGCTTGAAAAATGTGCAAAAATGATAGAAGGATATCATGATTTTGAAGGCTTTTGCCGGTCGTCAGATGAAGCCGATCATAAAAAGTGCCGAATTTATAAATCTACATGGAAAATTCATAAAAAAACCTTAATTTATAAGATATGTGGAAACAGATTTTTGCATAGTATGGTGAGGATGTTAACAGGAACAATGATAGAAGTGGCCCGGGGACGTTACAAACTTGAAGATTTTTGCAATATTCTGGAAAATAAAAGCATTCCAAAAAGGGTTGATCCTTTTACAGCCCCGGCCAAAGGTTTATACCTGGAAAAAGTAGAATATTAAATAGCAAACGGAGTTGAAAAATGAAATTTTTCATCGACACTGCTAATTTGGAAGAAATTCAAGAAGCTGAATCCTGGGGAATATTGGATGGAGTTACTACCAATCCAACGCTATTATCACGAGAAGCGGGTCATTATAAAGAGAATCTGAAAAAAATATGCGAAGTTGTAGATGGGCCGGTCAGTGGTGAAGTTGTCAGTCTGGAAGCAGATGGTATGGTTGAAGAAGCCCGTGAAATTGCCGCAATCCATGATAATATGGTGGTCAAAATTCCAATGACTCTGGAAGGTCTAAAAGCCATTAAACGGCTCACTGCAGAAGGTATCAAAACTAACACAACTCTAGTTTTTTCACCTTTACAGGCCCTCATGGCTGCCAAAGCCGGCACTACTTTCGTGAGTCCTTTTGTAGGGCGAATGGACGATATTCAATCGCCGGGTATGGACGTGGTGGAAAAAATCGTCAAAATTTATCATAATTATGATTTTAATACCGAGATAATTGTAGCCAGCATACGCAATCCTATTCACATTGTTGATGCCGGAATTGCTGGTGCCGACATCTGCACAATTCCTTATAAAGTCATTAAAAAATTGGTTTCCCATCCCAAAACAGATGAGGGAATTGAGAAGTTCCTCCAGGATTGGGAAAAAGTAGAAAAATAATAGAGGCCACTATGAAGAAGGCACTAATTTATATAACAATTATTTTATTGGTCTCGGTGCCGATTTTTGCCCAAAGCGGGAGTCCGCAGCAAAAAATTGAAAACTCTCGCCGCAATGCCATTACCCGGGCTATCCATGAGGTCAGTTCGGCAGTCGCCGGGATCAATGTCTCAGCAATTGAAACATACAACATGTCCAGAGATCCCTTTTTCAACATGTTTTTTCCGGAATTGCGCAGACAGAGAAAAGTACAAAGTGTGGGCTCCGGAGTTGTGATTAGTCCCGATGGATATATTGTTACCAATTATCACGTTATCGAAGATGCTATAATCGGTAATGCCGGAAAAATTGTAGTTACCATTCCCCCTGGAGATAAATATAATGCAGAAGTAATCGGCCAGGACAAGGTAAGTGATGTAGCCCTTCTTAAAATTGATGTTGAGGATGCCCATTACGTGCGGATGGGCGATTCAGATAGTATTATTTTAGGAGAATGGTCAATAGCTCTGGGTAATCCCTTTGGATTGTTCAGTGTAAGCAAAAGGCCGACCGTGACCGTTGGTGTTATATCAGCTCTTAATATGGATTTTGGTGCTCAGCAGGATGATCGAGTCTATCAGGATATGATTCAAACTGATGCTTCCATTAATACGGGAAATAGTGGCGGACCGCTTGTAAATGCCCATGGTGAATTGATTGGAATCAACACTTTTATCTTTACCGGTGGAAATTACTCCCGGGGCTCAATCGGAATCGGTTTTGCCATTCCGGTGAACAGAGTTAAAACAGTGGTAGAACAGTTAAAAAAATACGGCGAGATCGACCGCTCCTATCGCACCGGTTTGATTGTCAATGATGTTTCTCAACCAATGGCTGAATATCTGGGGCTGGAGAGTGATGACGGTGTGATTGTCAGTCAGGTTAAGGAGAACAGCTCAGCAGACAAAAGCGGATTTAAGGTCGGCGATGTTATTATAAAAGTTGGTGATAAAACTGTCAAGAGTAAGGAAACAATAGCCCGATATATAAAAACGAACTATTTGAAAGCTGGTGATATTTTGAATTTGCTGGTGATCAGAGATGGCAAAGAAATGGAACTTGAACTGGAGCTGGAAAGATATGATAAATAGATATACTCTGCCCAAGATGGGCAAAATTTGGTCGCAGGAAAACAAATACAAAACCTGGTGGATTGTTGAAAGGGAGGTCTGTCGAGTGCAGGCTGAACGAGGCGCCGTTCCGAGGGAAGATCTGAAGATTATTGAAGACAGAGCGGATTTTGATGTCGATCGGATTCTGGAAATTGAAGAAGAAGTCAAGCATGACGTAATCGCTTTTTTGACCAATATTTCCGAAAACATCGATGATCCCGCTTCTCGTCATATCCACAAAGGCATGACCTCTTCCGATCTTCTGGATACGGCTCTTGCTTTACAACTTTGTGAATCCGGAGAATTGATCCTCAAAAAGATCAAAAATTTGATTTCCGTTCTGGAAAAAAGAGCTGAAGAGTTCCGGCATCAGTTGATGATCGGTCGCACTCATGGTATTCATGCCGAACCGGTTACCTTTGGTCTGAAGCTTTTGCTATGGAGAGATGAAATTTATCGTCATTTAGATCGATTTGAAAAAGCGCTCAAAGATGTTCAGGTTGGCCAGATTTCTGGTGCTGTGGGTACTTATCAGCATCTTGAACCGGAAGTTGAGGAAATGACCTGCCGCAATTTAGGCCTCACACCTGCACCAGTTAGCAATCAGGTTATTCAGAGAGATAGACACGCTGCCTTTGTTTCTGCTATTGCTCTACTAGGAGCTTCACTTGGGAAAATTGCAACTGAGATTCGACATTTACAAAGGACTGAGGTTCTTGAAGCGGAAGAATATTTTTCCAAAGGTCAAAAAGGTTCTTCTGCCATGCCTCACAAACGGAATCCTATTAAAACAGAACGGATCTGTGGTATGGCTCGTTTGTTGAGAGGTTTTACACAAACTGCTATGGAAAACGTGCCTCTCTGGCACGAAAGAGATATTTCCCATTCATCGGCAGAAAGAGTGATCCTGCCCGATAGTTGCATCACTATTGATTTTATGCTCAGGGAAACAACTAATGTTATTGATAACTTGCTTGTCTATCCAGAAAACATGAAAAGAAATCTGAATCAAACCCGGGGCTTAATCTATTCTCAAGAAATTTTGCTGGCTTTGGTAGAAAAAGGATTGACCAGAGAAGATGCCTATAAAATGGTACAACGTAATGCCATGAAAAGCTGGAAAGAAGGAATGGACTTTCGGCAGCTTCTGCTCCAGGATGATGAATTGCTTGAACATTTACCAGAAGAAGAGATCAATAAACATTTTAACCCTGATAAAATATTAGAACGGGTTGATTATATTTTTGAACGTTATCAAGAAAAAACTAAAAATCAGCAGGATTAATCGGCTGGTTTTCGAGATCAGGAATAAAGGGTGGTGAAATTGGCAAAGGGAAGTGAAAAATTATTGCTTACCGCTCTAGTTTTAGTTCTAATTGTGTTTGCAATTTCCCTGGTTTCTCCTCTAGGTTTTTTGAAAATAGTGAGGTGGGTTTTCCTGGTGGCATTTTTGCTCCTGGTTCTCTTTTTTCGTGATCCCGACAGAAAGACACCTTCGGGCGCTGAAAATATCATCAGTCCGGCCGATGGCAAAGTTGTTTCCATCGAGCATGAGGATAATAGGAAGCGAGTGGCAATTTTCATGTCTCTTTTCAATGTGCATGTCAATCGGGTTCCTGTAAGTGGAAAAGTCATTGTCAGAAAACATTCTCCGGGACAATATTTACCGGCCTTTAATCCTAATTGTCATTTGAAGAATGAGCAATGTGAGATCATCATCCAGCACAAAGACATCAAGGTCAAGGCCGTACAGATAGCCGGTTTAGTGGCCCGTAAAATTGTCAACTATCTGGAAAAAGAAGATTACGTAAAAGCCGGTCAAAGATATGGAATGATCAAGCTGGGCTCTCGTGTTGATGTAGAATTTCCTGATAATTGCCCTGTCCAGGTTGAAAAAGGGCAAAAAGTGAGAGCCGGACAAACAATTATCGCAAAAATTGAAAGAGGCTAATTGGTGACAGAAAAGAAGCGCTACATACCAGATCTGGTAACCATTCTGAACTTGTTCTTTGGCTTTTTAGCCATTATGAAAACGCTGCATGATAATTATCTGGCTGCTTTTCTCTTTATTTTTGTAGGCGCTCTTTTTGACAGTCTGGATGGAAAAATTGCCCGCTTTCTGGATCGTGAATCCAGTTTCGGGAAGGAATTTGACTCGCTGGCTGACTTGATCACCTTTTGTGCTGCTCCAGCCATCATGGTTTATAAAATCTATTTGAATCAATTAGGACTTTTTGGCATGGGAATTAGTTTTAGTTTGCTTTTATTTGGGGCAATTCGTCTGGCCGAATACAATAGTACTGATGAGCCCCGCCAGGACAACAAATTTTCTGGTATGCCTGTTCCAGCTGCTGCCCTGACGATTGGTTCCTTTATCTGGTTTAATTTTACCAGCACAGGCGGACATGGCAATACTGAATTTGTGATCGCCCTTGTTTTGATCATTTCCTTTTTAATGGTTAGCAGTGTTCCATTTAAACCCTTTCCCAAGATCAGTTTTTCGAAAAATTGGTTTATTACATTAAGAAGTTTATTTGTTATCACTTTGTTTATCCTTTTTATAATTTTTAGGGGTTACGTGCTCTTTCCAGTTATGAGTTTGTATATTGTAAACAATATATTTTTTTGGATGGTCAATCGAAAGGACAATCAATATATTCATTATAAAGAAAGGTAAAAAGAATGTACAAAGTTGAAGTAATTGTCAATTATAAACCGGGGATTTTAAATCCCGAAGCCAAAACTATCAATAATGCTCTTCATTCTCTTGGCTATGATTCTATTGAGGGTGTAAAAGCAGGTAAATTTTTTGAGCTCGATTTTCCTGAGGATATGGAAGAATCGGAAGTAGAAAAAATTGCCGATGAGGTTTGTGATAAACTGCTCTCAAACCCGGTTATTGAAGACTACACATTTAAAATTGCAAAGGAGAGCTAATGAAAAAAGTTGGAGTACTCGTTTTTCCGGGCTCGAATTGCGATTATGATGCTTATTATGCTGTCAAAAAAGTTCTCAAGCAGGAAGCCGAATTTATCTGGCATAAGGATACAAAATTAAGATATTACGACGCTATTATTATACCAGGCGGATTCTCCTATGGAGATTATTTAAGAGCCGGTGCTATTGCGCAATTCTCACCAATTATGGAGCGGGTTATCGAATTTGCTGAAAATGGTAAGCCAGTTATCGGCATTTGCAATGGTTTTCAAATTTTATTGGAAATGGATCTTCTGCCCGGTGCCCTGATCACAAATGACCATCTCAAATTTCGCTGCGACGATATCTATCTGAAAGTGACGAATAATAACACCAATTTTACTTCCAAATTCAATAAAAAGCAGATCATCAAGTTGCCAATTGCTCATCAGAGTGGTAATTATTATGCTGAAGATAAGGTGATCCAGAAACTCGAGGATGAAAATCGGATCGTATTTAAATATTGCGATGCTGAAGGTCAGATCACTGAAGAGGCTAATCCCAATGGTTCGCTTAAAAATATTGCTGGTATTATTAATGAAGAAGGTAATGTTCTAGGAATGATGCCTCATCCAGAGCGGGCTATGGAACCGATTCTAGAATCAACTGATGGTGTTGCTATCTTTGAATCATTACTGGAGATATGATATGAGGAACAGAAGACCTGCAGGTAAAACAATTTTAACTGCTATTGGGGTGTTATTATTGGGAACGATGATTGGCTCCCTGGTAGGAGAAGTTTTGAAACTCGGTCTTCCGGAAGGTGTGGTCAAAGAGGTTTTGCTCAGAAGTATTGAGCTGGCCTTAGGGCCCTTTGCCATTGACCTTTTAATGTTCTCTATGACCATTGGACTGACCTTGAAGATCAATCTGGTCAGTCTGGCAGGGCTGGGAACAGCCTATTACCTTCTGAAGAACTGGAGATAATAAAAAAAATAAATGAGGTAAATTATGGGAAGTTTAGGACCTTTTGAAATAATAATAATTGCTGTTGTACTTTTGCTATTCTTTGGTGCCAAGAGATTACCAGAACTGGCCCGGGGAATTGGCAAAAGTCTCAAGGAATTTAAAAAAGCTACAAGCGACATCCAGGACGAAATTGAAAATTCGGTTGACAATTCTGATAAATATATCAACCACGAAGACAAAACTGGCTATGATCATGTTCGACCAGAACGTGAAGAAGCCGAACCGAAATCAAAAGATTATCAAGAAAATGAAAAAAACACAGAATCTAAAAATAAGCAGGAATAATATTTGTGAAATTGGAAAATATCACTACTCAAGTCGCTAAAAACATTAAAAAAATTGATAATGAAAATCCATATAATGCTTTTATAGCTAGTTTGCCGGAAAGTCTGGAAATTCTCAAAACCAGGCTTAAGGAAAACGATTATAGTGGGAAAAAACTGGCTGGCAAGACCTTAGGAATCAAAGACAACATTAATATCAAAGACCATCCGGTTACCTGTGCATCCAAAATTTTGGACGGATATGAATCTACTTATGATGCTACAGTCATCAAAAAGATCCGTAATGCCGGTGGTATAATGGTGGGCAAGACCAACATGGATGAATTTGCCATGGGATCTTCTACTGAACACTCTGCTTTTGGTATAGTGCAAAACCCCGCCAATATAGAAAAAGTTCCTGGTGGCTCGAGTGGTGGCTCAGCTGCAGCAGTTGCTGGAGATCTGGTTGATATGGCACTTGGTTCTGATACAGGTGGATCTATTCGTCAACCAGCTGCATTTTGTGGCGTAGTGGGGATCAAACCTACCTATGGGCGGGTTTCCCGTTATGGACTGGTTGCTTTTGCATCTTCTCTGGATCAGATCGGTCCTTTTGCTCAAAATGTAGAAGATGCTGCTCTTTTGCTGGAGGTAATTTCAGGAAATGACCATCAGGACTCCACAACAGTTGATGAACCGGTTCCCAATTATACAGATTACCTCGACAGCGATATAAAAGGCCGGAAGATTGGAATTCCTGAGGAGTATTTTGATGAAGGGTTGGATTCGGAAATAGACGATCGAATTCACGATGCCATTCAGTTCATGGAAAAATCAGGCGCAAAAATCAAAAAGATCAGCCTGCCCCACACATCCTATGCTGTTGCTGCCTACTATATAATTGCTACAGCGGAAGCATCTTCCAACCTGGCTCGCTATGACGGCATTAGATATGGCCTCAGTGAAAGAGAAGGCGGATTGGAGGATGTTTACAAGGACACTCGTCATACCGGTTTTGGGACGGAAGTCAAACGTCGAATTTTGCTGGGAACCTATGTGCTTTCTTCCGGTTACTACGAAGCCTATTATGACAAAGCGCAGCGGGTTCGCCGTCTCATCAAAGAGGACTTTACCTCAGCATTTGAAGATGTAGATGTCATTTTTACACCGACAACTCCGACTACTGCTTTTGATATCGGCGGTAAAGTTGATGATCCGCTGGCCATGTACCTAAATGATGTTTATACAGTCCCTATAAATCTGGCTGGAATTCCGGCCATTAGTATTCCCTTAGGGCAAGATTCTGAAGGTTTGCCAATTGGTGGCCAGATAATTGCCCCCGATTTTGCTGAACAGGAATTGATTCGAGTTGCTGATTTTCTGGAAAAAAATTACTCACAATAAATAATGACAATAAGTTGTTTTTATTAGCAAATAATGCGCTTGCGGAATGAAAATGAAACAAAAAGTGGATCTAATTGTTAAAATCCTGCTTGTCAGGTAGATCTCTAAAAGTTTTGATTGATGAAGAGTAAGGATTAATGTTTTATTTTAACCATCCATATTTTCTTTTATTTCTCTTAATTGTACCGGCCTTAATCTATTGGTATAAAAAGAGAGGGACGGACAATAGTTCCGCCCTGCGATTTCCATCTATTAAAAATTTCAAGGAAACCGATTGGTCAGATCAGACCTGGAAAAAAGACATTATTTTTGGGATAAAGGTGCTGGCGCTTGTGCTTTTGATTTTGGGATTGGCCCGCCCCAGAAAAGTCAACACCGAACAGGAATTTTCTACCGAGGGAATTGATATTGTTCTTGTCATGGATATTTCCAGCTCTATGAAAGCTATAGATTTTAAACCTAATCGTCTGGAAGCCGCTAAAGAAGTTGGATTGAAATTTATTCAGGGGCGCAGAAATGATAGAATTGGGTTGATAACTTTTGCAGCTGAAAGTTTTCTGCAGTGCCCTCTCACAGTTGATTACAATGTGCTGGAAAATTTCATGCAAAGAGTTGAACCTGTAGAAAAGAAGTTTGACGGCACCGCTATAGGCATGGCTATCGCCCATGGTATCAACCGGCTGCGAGATAGCAATGCCAAGAGCAAGGTCATGATCTTGCTCTCGGACGGACGCAATAATGCCGGCGAACTGGATCCATCTACTGCAACAGAAATGGCCAAAGAGTATGATATCAAGATCTATACAATTGGAGCAGGCAAACGGGGCAAAGCCCGGATTCCTGTTCAAACCTTTGGTGGTCGCACAGTTACCAAACTAGTTGATGTACGAATTGATGAAAAGACTTTGCAGAATATTGCCCAGGAAACTGGAGGCCAGTATTTTCGAGCAACTGATAAAAACAGCCTTTTTGATATTTACAAAGAAATTAGTAAGATGGAAAAGACTGAGATCAAAGTTAAAAAATATTACAATTATGAAGAAAAATATTTACTTTTTTTGGGACCTGGATTTTTGCTTTTATTGGCCGCTGCAATTTTTGAATTTGCAATCTGGAGGCAGATTCCCTGATGGTTAAATTTGCAAACCTTGAGTACATCTGGATTTTTGGTTTAATTGGACTGGTGGTTGTGCTGGTTATCTACTATCGCAGAAAGACCAAAAAGGCCTTGCAGCAATTTGCCAGTAACAATCTTGTAGAAAAATTGCTGGAAAATCACCGTCCCGGTCTTCGCAAAGTCAGTCAAAATTTGTTTATCATTGCTCTGTTTCTACTGGGCATAGCTGTACTAGGACCCAAGATCGGCCAGAGTATAAAAGAAGTGGAACGTAAAGGTGTGGATGTTATTATCTGTTTGGATGTTTCTAATAGTATGGACGCTGAAGATGTCTCTCCAAGCCGATTAGAAAGAGCCAAATATCGCGTAGATAAGTTTTTGGATAGACTCAAAGGCGATCGAATTGGTCTGGTTGCCTTTGCTGGAATTAGTTATCTGCATTGTCCTCTGACTCTTGATTATAGCGCAGCTAATCTGTTTCTCGATGTTCTCGATACAGGAGTGATAACGACTCAGGGAACGGCAATTGCTGATGCCATTTCTACTGCCTTAAGTGCTTTTCAAGAAGATAGTAAAAAGAACCGGGCAATTGTTGTTATCTCCGATGGTGAAGATCATGAAGGCGATATCGGAAAAATTATCAAAAAAGCTCAAAAGCAGGGTGTCATAGTCTATTCCGTCGGGGTGGGAACTCAGAGCGGTGCTCCTATACCAGTTAAAAACAATGAAGGTCAAAAAACTGGAGAGTATAAGCGCGATAAACAGGGGCGAGTTGTGACTACCAGATTGGAAGCAGGTACCCTAAAAGAAATTGCCAGCCAAACTGGTGGAGAATTTGCCCAGCTTTCCAACAATGAAGAGGCTTTTCAGAAAATTTACAAGAAAATTCTCGGTCTTGATAAAAAGGAATATAAATCCCATCAATATACCGATTATGAAAACCGCTATCAGGCTTTTTTGGTGCCCGGGATGATAATCCTTGTAATTGCAATGGCTCTACCTCTGACCAAAAATAAGAAGGAGGAAGAAAAATAATGCTAAAGCGATATATAATTATATTGCTTGTGCCTTTTTTACTAGGCAGCCTTTTTGCAAAAGATAGAATTAAAGAACTTTATAAACAGGGTAAGTACCAGGAAGCGCTGGAAAAATATAATCAAATTATCGAACAGCATCCAGAATGGTCGGAAGCCCATTTTGGCAAAGGCGCTGCTCTCTACAAACAGGGAAATATTGAAGAAGCTATTAAAGAGTTTGAAAAATCGATTGCTGCCAAAAGCGAAGAACAAAAAGCAGCAGCCCTTTACAATACGGGGAATGCTCTCCTGAAAAGTAAACGTTATAAAGAGGCACTCGAATTCTATAAAAACAGTTTGGCCCTGAATCCCAATGATTATGATGCTAAATACAACTACGAGCTGACCAGAAAAATGTTGCAACAGCAAAACAAACAGAATCAGCAGAACCAGGATCAAAAAAACCAGAAACAGAAAGACAAGCAAAAGAAACAAGATCAGAACCAAAAACAAGAAGAAAAAAAACAAAACAAGGAACAGCAAAATAAAAAAGAGCAGCAAAAAAAGAACCAACAGAATCAGAACCAGCAAAACAAGCAAGATAACCAGAATCAGCAGAAAAAGAAACCTCAGCCGGCTAATAAAAAAGAACAAAAATTGAAGGAATCAGAGAAAAAAAGAGCTGTGAGAATTTTGAATGCGCTTAAGGAGCAAGAGAAAAAAATGATGAAAAAGCGCATGAAGGCCAAACATTCCGGTACAAAAAAGGAAAAAGATTGGTAACTTTAGAAGTTGGTCTTGCTTCGAAAACGGTAGCAAGAGAGATGTAAAATTTAAGGGATTTTTTCAGTTTGATAATGAATCATAATAAACCACTGATCATTTTATTGAGTATTCTAGTGTTTTCAGCCCTGGGATTGTCGGCTGATTTGCAAATATCAGCCCGGGTTAATAAAACAACTCTTAGCATGAATGATGTGGTCAAATATACTTTGAAGATAGAGGGTGAACGAAATATTGAAGTGCCTCGACCAAATTTCCAAGGTCTGCAAATCAGAAGTGGCCCATCCCAATCCAGTCAGATCCAGATTATTAATGGTGAGATTAATGCCAGTAAAACTATCAGCTGGTGGCTCTCACCTTTGAAAAGTGGAAAAATAGAAATTGCTCCTGTCACTGTCAAACACAAAGGCAGTACCTATTCAAGCCAGAGGATCACTCTCAATGTAACTGGACAATCCAGCCAGCAGCAAACGCAAAATCAACAGACCCAAAACAAGTCCGATGAAAATCAGGAGGCCGTTTTTTTTCGAGCAGAACCGGAAAAAAGCGAGGTCTATAATGGTGAGCAGCTTAATGTAAATTTTGTACTCTATTTTCGAACCCGAATCAGAAATTTTTCCAGAATTAAGTTACCCCAGGCTAAAAATTTTTGGATTGAAGAATTTGAATCACCTCGCCAACCCAAAGTAGAACAGGTTAATATCAATGGTAAGCAGTACAACCGGGCCGTTATCCAAAAAATAGCCTTTTTTCCAACCAAAGCCGGTCAACAGGAAATAGACCCTATGCAAATTAAAATTGAGGTCAGTGATCCCCGTGAAAGAAGAAACCGGCTTGACGATTTCTTCAACGATCCCTTTTTTGATGATCCCTTTTTCTCACGCACAAAGGTCGTTAGTCTGTCTTCACCTTCAGAAAAAATCAATGTCAAACCTTTGCCTGACAAACCCAATAATTTTTCAGGCGGAGTAGGCGACTATGCGATCTCTGCCAAAATTGATACCTCCAGAATAACAGAAAATGAAGCTTTTTCTATAAGTTATAAAGTACAGGGGCTGGGTAATATTAACTCTATATCTCTTCATGAACCGGAATTAGCTCTTAATTGTGAAGTATTTGATCCCAAGATAAATAGAAAATCGAAAAATATTGGCGATCATGTACATGGTATTTTGGACTATAAATATGTAATCATTCCCCGGGAGCCCGGAGCTCTGAAGATTCCGGCCTATGATTTCACCTATTTTGATGTTGAAAAGGGCGAGTATGTAACCAAATCAACAAAACAATTACAGGTGACTGTTGAACCAGGCCAGGATAACATAAATGTAGATGAAAGTGCCTACAGCCGTGATGAGATTGCAATGTTGAAGAAAGATATTCGCTACATCAACACAGACTCCGAAAATTGGCGTATTCGAGAACAAAGCTTTTATGATCATTTTTGGTTCTGGCTGATTAATATTTTGTCGGCTGGTATTATTGTCGGTGCTTTAATTTATCGATACAGAATAAATAAATACCAAGGTAACAAAGGACTGATCCGGAGAAAAAAGGCTAGTAGCAAAGTTCGTGAGCATTTGAATTCAGCAACAAACAGTCTTAAAGAGGAAAAGTTTGAGCAGGTTGCTCACCATCTTTACACCGCTTTGGCTGGATATATTGCTGATAGAAGGGGACTGCCAGAAACAGGCACCGATGTGAAGACAATTAAACAACAACTCAAACAGGCCGGTGCCGAGAATGGGATTGTCGAAGAGATTGAGCAACTCCTGAAAACTCTAGAGATGAAGAAATATGCTCCGGAATCCATGTCCCAAAAGGAAGCAAAGAAGTTGTTGCAACAGACCAGAGAATTGGCCGGAAAAGTAAAAAAAATCATCTAAAACTGGAAAAGGAATTCAATCCGGAATGAGTAACAAACATACAATAGCCGCTTTGATCATTATCTTTCTGATGGCTGGTCTTGTCCAGGCTGATTTAGGATCTGCAAAAAGCTTATTTAATCAGGCCAATAAACTCTATGATCAGAAAAAATATGAACAGGCTATTGATAATTATCAGAAAATTTTGGATCAGGGCTATGAAAGTGGCAATCTGTACTACAATTTGGGAAACGCCTTTTACAAAACTGGTCAGATTGGCAATGCAATTTTATATTATGAAAAGGCCAGATCCCTGCTGCCGGACAATGAAAACATTGAATTTAATCTCAGATTAGCTCGCTTGAAAATCCAGGATAAAATTGACAGGCCACCAGAGTTCGTGCTTTTCAAATGGGGGCGGGAATTCATCGATAATCTTTCTTCCAATAGCTGGGCTTTGATCTTATCAATGTCGCTGTTTCTGGTTGCCCTCGCTTTTGCTTTTCTTTATCTGTCTTCCAGAGCAAAGTTGCGCTCAATTTTTAAACCTGTATTGTTCCTGGCCATGATTGTAGCAGTTCTATCGATATATCCATTATACTATCAGCATACTCGAGAGACTAGCGGAGATAAGGGCATAATTTTATCAGAGAAAGTAAATACTATTGCGGCTCCCCAAAAAGGCAGTACAACTTTATTTATAATTCACGAAGGCACTAAGGTTCAGATTCTGGATAGAGATGGGCAATGGGTCAAGATTGAATTGCTGGATGGCAAGCAGGGCTGGATTCATTCTGACTCTCTGGGTATTATTTGAGGACATTTGTTTGGCTATCCGTATAAAACACAGGTTTTATCTAACGGATAAATTGTTTATATTTAGACATCAATTATGAGAATTATTATGTATAGAATAGTTAACACAGGCTTGGCGATAATATTGTTATTTTCGATTGCTAGTGCTCAGGATACTCTGATTCAGCAATATGAGAAATTTGATCCCCTCACACTCAACGAACCCTTCCTTCCTGTTGCTAATGGTGCTATGATCGATGAGATTTTCACAGAAATTAATCCTGGTGCTTATAGTCAGAGAGACTCGATAAGCTTCATTGAGCAAATGGGCTGGAAAGTCCAGGTTATGTCTATCAAGGACGGCGTAAGAGCCGATTCTGTATTGCAAAAGATGAAAGATACTTTTGGCGAAAGAAATGCCCAACTGATCTGGAATCCGCCCTACTGGAAAATTCGAGTGGGCAATTGTGCCACCCGTTATAAAGCAGAACAAATGCTTGGCGATGTCAAGAGAATGGGTTATGACCGGGCCTGGATAATAAGAGCAACTATTCGTATTCAAGAAAAGCAACTACCGTATTAAATTATAAAAAAAGAAAAGGGTATATATGGCTGGACATTCAAAATGGGCAAATATAAAAAGA
>DATGCI010000087.1:0-3122 GCA_035312185.1 bacterium | reverse complement strand
AGATTGGAAATTGTCGATTTTTATAATAGCCAGAGAGTAATAGGAATTTTTGCTAGCCCGGGTTTTTTCAATTTTAAATTTTTTTATCATTCCGTTTTTAGAAATTGTACCACTGAAAAGGTGCTCATTGGTTTCCCGCTCTGCAGGAAAATGTTCCTGAACAGATTCAACCAGTCGATTAATTTCAAAAGGTTTGACAATAAACTCCCGGGCACCAATTTCCAGGCATTCTTTCTGAACGGAAGGATTGGTTTCTTCACTTAATACAAGAACCGGAATACCCAATGTATCTTTTTGACTCTTCAAGTCTTCCATAAGACTTCTTCCATCAGCATCAGGTAAAACAATATCCATTATCACCATATCTATTCTATTCTCCGCCAATTTTAGGTGGGCTTTATGGCTGCTTTCGGCTACAATCACCCGATATCCTTCTGGAGCAAGTACAGTTTTGACTAATTCGGTAGTCAGATCATCGTCATCAATTATCAGAATAGTAGGCTTTTGCACTTCCTGCTCACCAAGTACACTCTCTAGTTCATTGATAAATTTATTTAATGCCCTTACAAGATCATCACCTTCATAATGATCAATTTCCTCTGCTATTTGACCAATTTCATTATATCCGTAAGACCTAGCCGTATTTTTGATATTATGCAAAATGTTTTTAATTGTTTCCAGAGCCTGGTCTCCGTTTGTATCCAGATAATTCAGGCTTACTTTGAGAGCCTTAATTTTTTTTGGTAGAATATCTATAAACTTTTCCTGTAGCGATTTAATAAATTCCCCTTTCAAATATTATTTCCCATATTATATTTTTTATGATTAATATATGAGTCCACTTTAAATATATTAATACAATTATTCATAGCCTAGCCGTATAACCTTTCTTTTCTAATTTATGTTTCGCTTCCCTCTGAATATAATCTTTATTTAAAAAATACATTATTAGATTGGGCCCTTACTGTAATTTGGAAATTATTATGGTTGAACAGCAAAACATCTGCATAAAAAAATACATATTTGAATAATAAATGAATTAATATTCAATTGATAGTAAAGAGCCCTACTAGGTTGTTAAAAAAATTTACCTTTAACATAGTTTCCACAGATGTTAAATTAACTTGTCTATTAATTTATAAAAAAATTAAATTTGATTACAGAAATAACATATAATTTTTTACAAAACACACCGTTTGAGGAATTGATAAATCCTGCTCAACATTTCACTGTTGACTTAACAGTAATAATTATATTAATCGTTTTCATAGCTTTTCTTTTTATAATTTCAGTAATTTTTGCCCTGATAACCATGGTATTGCGATTAAAAAATTATCTCAAAGGTCGTAAATGGAGCAATCTTGAAGACCGCTGGCATGATGATCTGCTGGCAGTCATTTCTGAAGCGGAGGAGCCGAGCGTCCTGCTGGATAAAGTTGAAAATGAACACAAACTTTATTTTCTTGATTACCTCTTTCGCTTTGCCCTGCGCCTGAAAGGTCCAGAACTCGACACCCTGACCGAAATTGCCAAACCCTTTGAAGATACAATGGTAAGGCGTTTATCAGAAGGAGATACAACCCAAAAAGTGCGGGCCATTATCACCCTCGACAAATTACAACTGCCTGTTCCCAAATCCGATTACATCCAGTTACTCGATGATCCATCACCACTTGTCTCTCTGTATGCAGCCCGGGCAATGATCAAACAGGAATATTCTGATCATGAAGATGTATTAGAAAAAATAATATTTACTTTACCGCGTTACGAGAACTGGAGTTATCGCCTATTATCCAACATATTGGCTCAGGCCGGTTCTCATAATGCTCATTATTTAAGAAACAAATTACTGGATAACAATCTGGAAGAAAAAGCACGGATAATTATTGGTGAAAGCCTGATTTTACTTAACGACATTGAAGCTGCTGATACAGCAGCCCGTGTTTTGCAAAATCACCCGGATGATGCTTTGGCCAAGACTTGTCTGGAAATTATTGCTAATACAGGTTCACCCCAGCATAGAAAAACAGTGCGTCCATATTTGGAATCAAGCAATCCTGAAATAATAGGGAAATCTATAGAAGCTCTGGGGACCATTGGCAATCAAGAAGATATCCCGGCTATTGAGGAAGCATTCAATGAACAATCCAACTGGATCGCTTTTCGTGCTGCCCTTGCTTTGCAACAGATCAAGGCTGAAGATGTATTGCAAAAAATATCCAGCAATGAAGGTGCTAAAGCTCAAATCGCCTTACAGGTGTTACAAAATTAATATGATAGCAAATTTGATTGACATAGCAAGAACTTTTCTATCGGCTTATTATGAGCTTTTCTATGACATTTTTAAATTTGTCATTATCGCTTATTTTCTTTTGCTAAACTTTTCCTATTTAGTAACAACTATCATATCCTTTAAATTCCTTCGAGAGTATGTCTATCGGCTCAAATCAATAGTCATCGAAGACCTGATATTTTCCTCCCAGCCGCCACCGGTCACTCTTCTGGCGCCGGCTTACAATGAAGCGGCAACTATAGTAGAATCAGTTAAATCACTTATGCATCTTAATTATCCCGATTACGAAGTAATTGTGATTAACGACGGCTCCAAAGACACCACTTTGGATAAATTAAAAAATGCCTACCAGCTCAAAAAAGCAGCCCGGGGGCCATTGTCTGATATTGAGACTGCAAAAATTAGAGAAATATATCAAAGCCAGCGCTATCCCAATCTGTGGGTAATTGATAAAGAGAATGGCGGCAAAGCCGACGCCCTCAATACTGGTGTTAATTATTGTCACACACCGCTGTTTTGTGCCATGGATTCGGACAGCATTCTGGAAAAAGATGCTTTGATCAGGCTAGTGCGTCCTTTTTTGGAAAATGAAAAAACAGTAGCAGCTGGGGGAATTATCCGGGTTGTGAATGGCTGTAAAATAAAAAGCGGTCAGGTGACTGATGTCAGACTTCCCAAAAATATTTTAGCCGGCTTTCAAACAACAGAATACCTGCGTGCTTTTTTAAGCGGTCGCATGGGCTGGGACGTGCTGAATGCTACCTTGATAATTTCTGGGGCCTTTGGGATTTTTCAACGGAAGACTGCAGTTAAGGTCCGAGGCTATGAC
>DATGCI010000086.1:0-2900 GCA_035312185.1 bacterium | reverse complement strand
GTCAACCTTCGGCTGAGAGGGCTTTTTATCATTGCTGTTTGCGTCGTTCTGGCTGTTGCGGTCTAAAAAGGCTCGGGACATATCTTTGGTGTTTTCTAACGATCAAATATAAGAAAAAATGGAGAATTGGTGGTGGATATTTTATATTAGATAATGGATGATAGATGTTTGATAGTGGATAATTTGTTATTTAGGCATAGGTTGGGGGTTGTAAGGTTAGCAGGCTGATTTTGCCGATATTACTTCGCTGAAACAAAGAATATTGGCTAATTGCTGGGAGTGTAGCCTGGAGATTACTTTCAACGGGTGGTGAAATTTTTTCCATCCCATAGATATTTTATGTTTTTGTTGACAACAAAAATCTCATTTTGATTAAAAACAATAGAATCTCCAGCTTGTAAATCTTCAATTTGATATTCTTTCGGATTAATTTCAGAAAGTGAATTTGAATCAAAATTAAATTTTAGCATAGACAATGGCTCTCCTGTTTCCTTTTTAGCAATCAATGCATCATTTGTTGAATCAATCCTCAGCATAAGATATTCAATGGTACCATTGGGTATTGACAATTTTATATATTCATCATTTGTGTTTTGTTTTTCTACTTTTTCAGAGATTTTACTTCCTTCTTTGCCGCCTCCTGGTGGAACAAACAGAGAAGCCCGCTCGTATGCATGAGCGAGAAGACTATCACGAGTGGCAAGGAGGTGTCCATTTTCCACTTCAAATTGCCAAAAAACTCTGTTAATTGAATATTCTTCCTTTTTATCACTCTCCTTATTCTTTTTATTTTCTTCTGAAGTCGCCATTTTATCCTGGTTTTGAGTTTCTCTCTTATTGTCATCATTTGTTCCTGTCTTACAGGAAAAACAAAGTACTATAATTAAAGGTAAAACTAAATATTTCATTGTTATCTGTTTTTTTAGTGAATATTTCCCGAAACATCTTTATCTATTATCTGAGCTATACTATCCCCATAATTACTTTGTTGTATATAATCATTTTTAGCGGCATAATTTTGCAATATTTTTGACATTTCCGTCAAAGGTAAAACAAGATCATTTTCAGTCCAGTTTTCAGAACTATCTTCAGTGAGATCCTTATCTTTTGTTCCGTCATTGATGTTTGTTCCCACTCCATAGTTGTCGATACCAACGCGAGAAACCTGAGTTACGAAAGATAAATCATCCTGTGAATTATTAGTGCTTTGGGTTAAATCAATTAAACGTCCTCCAGCCCTCTGATCTGCATTTCCTTCAATGGTGGAGAAATATATCTTATTCTTTGCAGGTTCATCAATAACTTTTTCAATCATAGTTGAATGATTAAAGCCTTCGAGGCCTGAAGTTTCACTTCCCTCACCGAGACTAGTTTTACTACCAACAGCGAGCAAATCCCCAGCCTGGGGAATGAAATTCTCATCAAAGAAAGACTTTACTAAATTATATCTTTCTTCCTGGTCGGCTTCATCAACAATATCTTCTCTTAACCCGTTAAACGCTTCATTGGATATCTTCTTAACATGTCTTGTGTCATATTCATAATCATCATTTACCCCGTCATGATTGGTTACAGAATCATGCAAAGAAGTTACATTCCAGGTTATCCATCCATATCCTCCTCGTGAGGCTCTTTCTCCATTCTCATCAACAGGAGCAAAACCTAATGCCTCATTTAAAATAGATGCCACAAACATGGCACACCATTCTGATCCCTGATTAACAACCCCATGCTGAGTTTCTTGATAATAACCCAAAAATTCGTCATCACCTACATTTGAACCTTCCGACTCCCATGTATTGGCACTACCCGATCCTTCATAAAATATCGTTCCTAATAAAATCTCTAATCTTCCTGTTAGTGAAGCAACTTTTCCAAGTATTCTTAATTTTTCAGTTTCAGAATAATTGGACTGATTTTTAAAAGCCTTAACTTTAGGAGGGTAATTTTCTAATTCATCTCTTACATAAGATATTAGTTCTTCTGCCTTTTCACCTTTTTCACTATCACTATTAATAATGTCTGCTAATCCACTGGCCTGATCAGTCGTTTCAACATTAAGGACTGATTCGATTCTGGTTCTCTGTTGATAATTTTCTTCCCAGGAAGTGGTGCTAAGCGGATTTGACAACTCTGATTGCATTCTTTGCAAAAGACTTAAATCGAAGCTCGCCAATTTTGTATCGCTTGAGTTTTCGGCAAGTGCGTAGGCCAGATTGTCTTGATGATTCCATTGCAATTGATTAAAAATAACCAAAATTTTGTCGCCATCAGAAGAGACAAAGGGCAGAAGAGCTCTTGCAAAATCTGGCATATCCAATTCACCGTTCAAATAACTAATATATAATTCGATCATTCGCTCAACTGGGTCAACTTCTTCCTGATTTTCCCCGCCTTTACCAGGAACAGTTATTATTTCGCCCGCATTAAAGCCTCGCACATCACCCCAGGTTTTTAGTTTGTCTCTGTTTGCTTCTTTCAAAGCTTCCACAGATACCCCCAAGTGTTCTGCAATTTTGGGCAAACCCCATCCCTCAGGAACAACAAAAGTCTCGTCATCGTCTGCTTTTTGTATAGTTTTTCCTTTCGTATCGGTAGATTTCGCAGAAAATTGCACCCCCGTAGATTCTCCCCTTGCAGCCTTTGCACCCATCCTGTCTGCCTCCATCTCTAATGCCTTATCGTTGTTAATGTCGGTTACCGCAGTTTTCCTCTGAATATCTTCCTCCTCGGCAAACATTTGGGCGGGGGAAATATCGGTAGTGTTCCACCCCGGATTGTTGATGTTCATATCCAGGCGCTTCATTTGCGCCTGGTAGTCAACCTTCGGCTGAGAGGGCTTTTTATCATTGCTGTTTGCGTCGTTCTGGCTGTTGCGGTCTAAAAAGGCTCGGGACATA
>DATGCI010000085.1:0-6617 GCA_035312185.1 bacterium | reverse complement strand
CACTTGCTCTTGTCCAATTTATGACAATTATTACATTAGGCAAGACCTACGCAAAAAAACATGAGTATTCAATAGATTCCAACAAGGAACTTCTGGCTCTAGGGACTGGAAATATTATAAATGGCTTTTTTAATGGCTTGCCATCATCAGCCAGTTTCTCGAGAAGCGCAGTAAATGATGAATCCGGTACCCGCACTTCCCTTTCTAATATTTTTGCGGCCCTTGTGGTAATTCTAACCCTGCTATATTTGACGCCGGTTTTTTATTATCTTCCCTATTGTTCACTGGCAGCGGTAGTAATTGTAGCCGGTGTTAATTTGATTGATATAAAAGCAATCCGTTATCTTTACAAAACAAAAAAGCGGGACTTTTTTATTGCTATGTTCACTTTTGTCACCACCCTCTTGATTGGAATTCAGGAAGGAATCTTGCTGGGAATTACAGCTTCCCTGGTGGCAATACTCTACCGGATGAGCACTCCTAATGTTGCCGAACTCGGTCATTTGCCAGGGACAAGGTCTTTTAAAGATATTGAACGTTATTCTAAAGCTGAGCAATTTGAGAAAATTTTGATTTTACGAGTAGATGCTTCATTCTCCTTTGCTAATGCAGAATACTTTAAAGATAATATTCTGGCAAAATCAACAGGGCGAGGAGGAAAAATTGAGGCTGTTATTCTGGACTGGAGCGCTATCAATGATCTGGACACGACCGCGCTAGAAGCTATGAGTAGTATTATAGAGGCGCTTAAAGAAAAAAATATCGAATTATATTTAGCAGGAATTAAAGGGCCTGTTCGAGATGTTATGAAAAAAGCCGGCCTGTATGAAAGTCTGGGACCTAACAAAAGAATATTCAGAACACCCTACCGGGCTATTCTTGATATTTTGTCCGACTGGCATGAAGCTTCTGGTTCTGAACTTCTTGGTCATCATTATAAAGATACGGACAAATTTGTTGATAAAAAGGAAAAGGATATTGACCACACAAAGTATGAACCCGATGATAATACATAGATTAATTGCAAAAATTTAATTTTTTTATAATTATTTATCTACCTGGAATTGCGTTGGTGGAGTAACTTTTTTTATCGGGCTTAAAAAATTGGGGATGCTTTTTTACTAGGTTTACAAATTTTAGTTGCTGGAATCACTTTTCTGCTCAATCACTCGAAATACTTCTTCACCCTTACGGGCCATACGATATTTATTGCGGACTACTTTTTCTATATATTCAGGATCTGTTTTTAACCTTTTGATCTCTTCTTTGAGAGCTTTTTGCTCTTTTTCAAGGCGGGCTATATTTTCTTCCAGCTGGCTTTTTCTACGCCGCAATTTATAGACACTATACAATCCATAATCACTGATCACAAAGAAAATGATCACAAATGCAATAACTGCAAGGAGGCCCAATATATAAAAGAGCCTCCTTAAGTTATTTTTACTTCTGGTAGTCAAATCAGATGACATTGATTTACTTTGATTTCAGAATTTTTTTACCCCAGAATAGGGCAGAATTGCCAAGTTCTTCTTCAATTCTCAATAATTGATTATACTTTGCAATTCTATCAGAACGGCAGGCAGAACCAGTTTTGATTTGTCCAGTATTCATAGCAACAACCAGATCTGAAATAGTCGTATCTTCAGTCTCACCAGATCGATGGGAAACTACAGCTGTCATGCCATTGCGATGAGCTAGTTGAATGGCTTCCAGAGTTTCAGTCAAAGTACCAATTTGATTGACCTTGATCAGGATCGAATTGATAGCACATTCATCAATAGCTTTTTGCAGAATTTTGGTATTGGTAACAGTCAGGTCATCACCTACTATCTGAATTTTATCACCAATTTTTTCCATCAAAATGCTCCAGCCATCCCAATCATTTTCAGCCATACCATCTTCAATAGATTTGATAGGATACTTGTCAACCAGCTCTTCATAATATTCGGCCATTTCTTCTGAAGTCAGTTCTCTACCCTCAGATTTGAGTTCATATTTTCCTGTTTCAGCATTGTAAAATTCTGAGGAAGCAGGATCAAGAGCAACGAAGATCTCTTCACCGAATTTGTATTTAGTTCTATCAACTGCTTCAGCAATAAACTCAATGGCTTCTTCATTGGAATCGAGATCAGGAGCAAAACCACCTTCATCGCCAACTGCTGTGCTCATACCTTTTTCACTGAGAACATTTTTCAATTCATGGAAAACTTCAGCACCCATTCGTAGAGCTTCTTTGAAACTCTGAGCACCAGCGGGGAAAACCATGAATTCCTGTAGATCAACATTGTTATCAGCATGTTCGCCACCATTCAAAATGTTCATCATGGGAACAGGCAGAACACGAGCATTCATTCCGCCCACATATTTGTAAAGAGGTTGACCTAAAAGGCTGGCAGCAGCTTTGGCAACAGCCATGGAAACACCAAGAGTGGCATTGGCACCCAATTTGGATTTATTTTCAGTTCCATCAAGTTCGAGCAGAGCATTATCAATTGCTGCTTGATTAAGGACACTCATTCCTCGCAGTTCGGGAGCAATGATTTCGTTCACATTTTGAACAGCTTTTATAACACCTTTACCATTATAACGCTCTTCATCTCCATCGCGCAATTCAATTGCTTCTTTTTCACCAGTAGATGCGCCTGAAGGCACGATAGCCTGACCCCAGCCGCCACTTTCTGTCAAGACTTCAGCCTCAACTGTTGGATTTCCTCGGGAATCCAGTACTTCTCTTGCATGAATATCTAAAATTTGACTCACTTGTTTACCTCCTTTAAAGGTTAATATTATATCCTTAAATTTATAAAGCCGGCCTTAATTTGTCAACAAATCCCGCCAATAGTCAACCGATAGAAGTATAACTATCTATCCAAATTTTGGTATATCTGTTCTATGATTCTATAATTTTTCATTTATTATTTATTTAATTTCAATTCACCTGAAAAAATTATTAATTTCCGGCACATTAAAAATTTGGAAATATTTTTATGACCCTGCAAAAAGACAAATCTTCTGAAAAAAATAGCATAAAATTGATCATGTTTCTGCTCTATCTCTCCTTTGGTACATTTTTTCCTATTCTCAGTCTTTATTTGACCAAATATTTACATTTCACCGGTACTCAAACTGGAATAATAATGTCTATGTCAGCAGTTTCAGCCATTGTTGCGCCTATGGTTGGTAGTTTCATTGCAGATAGAATAATTTCCGCTGAAAAATTATTTGCCATCTGCAATTTTGGTGGAGCAATTTTGATCTTCTATTTATCCCGGGTTACCACTTTTAGACCTTTTTTAATTGGATACCTATTTTATATGATTTTTACCGGTACCAATATACCATTATCAAATACAATTATTTTTCATCATATAGAAAATAGAGAGCAAGAATACGGGAAATTGCGCATCTGGGGAACCTTTGGCTGGATTTCGGCGGCTTTATTATTTGGCTGGGTTTGGTTAAGAATGTATCAGGGGGCGCCCATGGAAACCAAACTGGGCAGTGCTCTGGTGCTCTCTTCTATTAGTGCTCTTTTGTGCGGGTTGATTACTTTGAGAATTCCAGAAACCCGGACAAAACAAAAAGGTGATTTTCAAATATTCCCTATCAAAGCGCTCAAGACTTTTCTCAAGCCGGAGGTTCTGCTCCTTTCCATCTGCGGATTTCTGGTATTTTCTGCTGACCGTTTTTATTTTTTTGGTTCTGGCCCATTTATGCAGGAACTAGGATTTAAAGAATCCAGCATTCTACCCGCTCTCAGTATTGGGCAAATAACTGAAATTATTGCCATGCTCAGCCTGGGGTGGCTACTGTATAAATTCAAATTAAAAAGCGTTTTAATATTTGGAGCTTTAATCAATTTGATCCGTTATCTGATTTTATCATTCACTGCCACAAAATTGCACTTTCTTTCCGGGGTTTTCCTGCACGGTCTGGCCTATACACTATTTTATTCTGTGTCCTATATTTATCTTGATCGGCACACTACTGAACAGGTTCGAGCAGGAGTTCATCAAATTTTCCGTATTATTACAGCAGGACTAGGGAATATTGTGGGTAATTTTTCTACTGGCAAATCTTCTGACTTGCTTGGTGTTCTTGAGAATACACCTGAAAATTATAAATTATTCTGGAGTATTCCAGCCGGGATTATCCTAATTGCAATTTTATCATTGCTATTTTTAAAAACGAAAGATGAGGAACAAAATAGGGCCACTTTTCATTAAAACATTCCTGCTAATAGGATTGAATTATCCCAAATAGAACAAAAAATTTTACTGTAACATAAAATTGATAGTAATATCTAAAATAAGGAATTGCAAGTGTTCTAGAACAGTATTTGCCCGCATTAAGTCTGTAATAAAGTTAAAATTGTGTTAAAGTTAGAGTGTTTCTTGCAATTAGACTTAAATGTTATTAAACTTGTGGGATTTGGTGCTGTGAAAATATAAACAAGAGGTAAGAAAATGGCAAAAGCGGTTTACAAGTTTGGTGCTGGTGAAGCCGATGGTAGAACCAGCCAAAAAGCCTTGCTCGGTGGCAAGGGAGCCAATTTAGCGGAAATGAGTACAATTGGTATTCCTGTCCCGGCTGGCTTTACAATCACTACTGATATTTGTACTCAGTATGTTGAAGAAGGTGAAGAAAAAACCTTCCCAAAAATCAAAGATGAAGTAGAAGAAGGCGTTCATCACATTGAAGAAATTATGGACAAAGATTTCGGTGATGAAGAAGACCCACTTCTAGTATCTGTTCGCTCCGGAGCTGCTATCAGTATGCCCGGTATGATGGATACAGTTTTAAATCTCGGTTTAAATGATAAGACAGTAAAGGGTCTGGCAAAAAAATCAAATAATGAAAGATTTGCCTGGGACTCTTATCGCCGTTTTATTCAAATGTTTGGTGATGTTGTACTAGGTATTGAGCCTAAAGAAGGTGATCATCACGATCCTTTTGAAGAAGCTATCCAGGAAGCCAAAGATGAAAAAGGCGTAGAAAATGATACTGAACTGGATACTGAAGATCTCAAAAAATTAGTAGATCGTTTTAAAGAGATTACAAAAGAATACGCCGGTCAGGCTTTTCCAACTGATCCTTGGGAACAACTTTGGGACTCAATCGGAGCTGTTTTCGGTAGCTGGGATAACCCCCGTGCAGAAAAATACCGCGCTATGAATGGTATTCCAGACGATATGGGAACTGCTGTAAATGTTCAGGCAATGGTCTATGGTAACATGGGTGATAATTCAGCAACTGGTGTTGCTTTTACTCGTGATGCTGCTACTGGTGAAAATCGTTTCAATGGTGAGTTTCTCGTCAATGCTCAGGGTGAAGATGTTGTTGCTGGTGTTCGAACACCTCAGGAAATTAATATCGTTGGTTCAAAAAGATGGGCCGACCGTAATGACATTTCAGAAGAAGAGAGAAAAAATAACTTTCCTTCTCTGGAAGAATTAATGCCTGAAGTTTACAAAGAGCTGGATGAAGTTCAACAGAAACTTGAAGAGCATTATCATGATATGCAGGATCTGGAATTCACAATTCAGGATGGTCGTTTATGGATTCTCCAGACACGTACTGGAAAACGGACTGGTGCTGCAATGCTGAAGATGGCCATTGATATGCTTGATGAAGGCATGATTGATAAAAAAACTGCAATAATGCGCATTACTCCCAATAAGCTTGACGAACTTCTCCATCCTGTTTTTGATAAGCAGGCAGAAGCAGAAGCAGAAGTAATGACAAAAGGTCTTCCAGCTTCTCCTGGTGCTGCTACTGGTAAAGTTGTTTTCTTTGCTGATGATGCTGAAGAATGGGCCGAAAAAGGTGAAGAAGTAATTCTCGCTCGCGTAGAAACATCACCTGAAGATGTTGCTGGAATGAATGCTGCTAATGGTATTATGACAGCACGTGGAGGTATGACATCTCACGCTGCAGTTGTTGCTCGTGGAATGGGTAAATGTTGTGTTGCTGGTGCTGGTGAAGTTGAGATTGATTATCATGAACGCGTTATGAAAATCAATGATTATGAAATCAAAGAAGGTGAATGGATTTCATTAAGCGGTAATACCGGTGCAGTTATCAAAGATAAAGTCAAAACTGTTGATCCTGAAATCAGTGGTGACTTTGAAAGAATCATGGAACTTTCCGATAAATTTAGAAAACTGGGTGTTAGAACTAATGCTGATACTCCCGAAGATGCTCAAAAAGCAATTGACTTCGGTGCCACCGGTATTGGTTTGACCCGTACAGAGCATATGTTCTTTGAAGGCGAACGGATTAAAGCAGTTCGTGAAATGATCCTCGCTGATGACGAAGAAGGTCGCAGAAAAGCTCTGGATAAATTACTGCCTATGCAGAGAGAAGACTTCGAAGGTATTTTCAAAGCAATGGACGGTTATCCAGTAACAGTCAGACTGCTTGATCCTCCTCTCCATGAGTTCGTACCTCATGAAGACAAAAATCAAAAGGAAATGGCTGATGAGCTAGGCGTACCTGTCGAAGAAGTCAAAGCTAAAGTTGAATCTCTTAAAGAGATCAATCCTATGCTTGGTCATCGTGGTTGTCGTCTGGGTAACACTTATCCAGAAATCACAGAGATGCAGACTCGCGCTATT
>DATGCI010000084.1:0-7467 GCA_035312185.1 bacterium | reverse complement strand
TCTGCTCTTCTTATGTTCGATGCGCTTGTCAATTAATAGTTCTAATTCTTCCTTTGTATTGCAAGGCCATCTTCCTATTGAAAATTGGGGGATTGGCACGTCCTCATCTTTGATGGAATACCAGTAATCACAGGCACTTGCTCCAAATTTATATGTCTGATAGAAAAAAGCGGGAATAACAGAGTTTTCTGCTCGCATTTCAGCATCACCAACTAGAAGGACATAATTAAAGTTTGATGACCAATTTTCAGAGGCATAGGTCAGAAAATTCTTGATACCGAAAGGACTGGCAATTCCATTATTAAATTCATTGTATATATCTTCCAGATTGAAAACTTGGGGTACAAGACCTTCCTCTTGGTAAAAATCTGTCAAACGATTCAATGAACCATTCCACTTTTCAGGACTAATGACGATGACATCGCAATTCTCATTGGAATTATTTAAGCCGGTCAAAGTATCAGCCTGAATTGATAATGGCGATTTGATTCCATCCTGACAGGCCGCAAAGTAGCGGGTATCATTATCCACATTATCTTCAATAATAATTGAAAAACGATCCTGGCTTGTATTATGTTCGACATCAAAGCCGGTTAGTTTGCTGGTTCCGAGCTTGTAAACAGAAATATCAGGACTAGAAAAATTCTCTACAGGAAAATGGTAAATACCTTCCGGATATTTTGATGGGGGCGTAAATTCAATAAAATCCTGAGCAGCTCTATATTTGCGAGTATATTCAATTTCTAGCCAGTCAAATAATATTTTGTCAAAAGTATCGCCTGTGTAATTTTTGGTCATGGCGATCTGAATATTATTTTCGCCATGTCTCAAAAAATTATTCTGAAGATTATTGTCCTGTTTACTCTCGATGATATGAGGAGTTTGCCCATACCATTCTCCATTGGCTACCAACCGATCATTAATATATAATGTCACATTGTGGCCATTTCCAGTATAAGTAAGACCGTGGAAACGAGCCCGCACAGAAAAATTATCGGCTGTGTATTCATCAGGATGATCCAGAGTAAATCTAAACACCCGGGTCATACCGGTTTTGATACCGCTATCGAAAAACCAGTGATCTTTTTTATAAACTGGCATATCGGTAGCAATTTTACTTAATTTTACAAAACTATTGTTTTCCTCAATATGTTTGGTGTATTGAAATTCGCGGGGAATTATAGAACGATCATGGGATACAGAAGGTTCGGCCGATTCAGTGGAATAGCGCAGACCATCTTCAGTTCCCCAGCTTAGCCAGTAGACATTATTATCAGTGTAAGGATGGTAATAGCTTTCACTGAGATGATTAGGATTGCGCCGCCCAACAAATTCAATATAATCGCCTTTGTCAAACTGTCCATCTTCTTCACCATGTACAAAAATTGGTACATTATTCCCCTTATTAAAAGCCTGAAAAGTGCGGGGATCCAGTGATTTGATATCATCTTTGAATTCTTTGAGGCTGTCCACCAGAGCTTCTCGATAAATTCGGTAAATTCCGTCCTGATTTACAACCAGTTTAATTAAAGGTCGGTTTTTGGGGATTTCAGAAGAGTTTGTCTTTGATAAGGGTCTGGGGTTGTCCTCACTTTTTTGGAAAGCACGGGAATTAGATAAATTCCTGACGATTGGTGGTAATGATGATGAAAGCGGTGCCGACCCATCCGTTTCAACAGAAATACTGACTGTTATCTTTTGGGAATAACTTAAGACCTTTCCCTGCTGGATAACTTGGATAGGATAAATATATACTCCCGTTAGTGGAACCCCATTTTGTTCACCTAAAAATTTTGTTTTGACCTGTTTATCTGGAAAGATGGAAGGGTATTGAGTATTTTCACTGGATGTTACCAACCGGGTTGTATCTCCAACTCCCTGATCTGAGAATAATTGAATTGGCTTGACCAGTCTTTTTTTCCTGTTAGCAGAAGTAGAAATGTTTACATTTATTTTTTCTGGTTTCGCATAGATGATCTTATAATAATAGGGGACAACCGGTCTATCGGTAAGAGAAGTTTTGCTCAGGTCAGTTTGGATATTAGACCTATTGCCATTTTCCTTAATATTAATATCAGCTATGGTGGCCGTCCATTTCCATACATTTTTTCCCTGCCAACTCTCATTATAAGTTATTTCAGCATGTAAAACTACACTGGTTACAATAATGAACATTAATCCTGTATTCAAATAAAATTTAATTGAGTTAAACCGCACTATTTAATTTTCCCTCTAATCTTCCTTCATTCTAAAATATAATTTATTTAATAAACCGCGTAAAGTATCTTCATCTAAGTTTCTATAAAAAATTCCCTGGAAAGCAATTGAAATTTTTTGTGTCTCTTCGGAAACTACGACCACAATAGCATCCGATTCTTCTGCCATTCCCAGAGCTGCTCGATGTCTGGTCCCCATGTTGGGCTCCAGATCAGGATTTTGGGATAATGGTAAAATACAACCGGCTGCTTCGATTTGATCACTCTGGATCAGAACAGCACCATCATGAAGAGGGGATTCAGGATTAAAAATAGAAACCAGCAAACTTGACGAGACTTCAGCGTTTAATTCTGTAGCGTGAGCTTTTATAGATTTTAATTTTGTTTCTCTGGTTAATACAAAAAGGCCGCCCCATTTTCGGCGGATTAGTTCCTGGGTAGAATCTATAATTTCCTCCAGAACTCGTGACCCGGGTTTCTTAAAGAATTTTCGAATGATCCAGGTCTGCCCTAGGTTATTGAGCAAGCGCCGAAGCTCAGGCTGAAAAATGATGACAAAAGCGATCACCCAGGCCGTCCTCAAAGTATTCATCAACCAGGAAACTGTTTGCAAATTCAATAAACTGGCGATCAGAGATAAAAGTAAAATAACACCTAGACCTAGCACCATTTGCAAGGCCCGAGTGCCCTTAAAAAAATCGATCAAATAATAAAACAAAGTGTAAACAATGATGATGTCCAAAACATCAAACAGGGTGATTTCCAGAAATTTGATCGAAAATAAAACCATGTCCTATTCTTTACCATATATTTTGTCTGCAACCTGAACAGCTTCAACAGCCTGAGAAAGGTCATGAACTCTTACTATATCAGCGCCATTCATGATTCCCGCGGTCACAGCTGCTAATGTTCCTTCCAGCCGCTGATCAACCGGTAGATCAAGTAATTTGCCTAGAAAAGATTTCTTGGAAGGCCCGATCAATAATGGTTGCCCCAAAGATTTAAATTCGTTTAAATGACGGAGTATTAAATAGTTGTCTTCCCATTCTTTACCAAATCCAATTCCGGGATCAACAATTATTTTGTTCTTGTCAATGCTAGCTTTTCTGGCTTTCTGTACTGAATCATCCAGGTATTCTAAAATTTCATCAAAAATATTTTTATATTGAGGATCGTCCTGCATATTAAGAGGAGTTCCCTTAATGTGCATCACAACCAGCGTTGCTCCATAACTGGCCACAACATCAGCCATATCAGAATCAAAATTCAATCCACTAATATCATTGACTATATCGGCACCGGCTTTCAGCGCTGCTTCTGCTACTTCTGATTTATAAGTATCAATGGAAATAAATACATCACTTTTCTGACGAATGCCTTCAATAACCGGGATAACACGCTTGAGTTCTTCATCGAGCGAGACTGGTTCAGCACCAGGGCGAGTTGATTCTCCACCAACATCAATTATATCAGCTCCTTGTTTTTCCATTTCTAGAGCTTTTGATATTGCCTGTTGGGTTGAATCAAATTGGCCACCATCGGAAAAAGAATCGGGGGTAATATTTAGAATTCCCATTACCAGGGTTTGTTTATCAAGCTGGAGAATTTGATCACGAATTTTTAGACAGTGCCCATTTTGACTGGCAAAGAAGTTCTTCAGTTCTTCGATCAGAAAATCCAGCTTTGGAAAATTTTCAGTGTTTAGCTCTTTAACTAGTTTATCAAATTGAGCCCTGGTTCCCATAAGGACTGTTGCATATTCTTTATCGGAATTGGTAACGGCTTCATCAGCAATGGCGCATTCTCCATTAATATCTAGCATTTTTTCCTTGAGCAAAATTGCTGCATGGGAATTCAACATATCAGTTTTAAAAACATAAAAGTCACTTTTAGGTAACATAATATCGATACCCTGAGGAGCGACTTCAATTTCCTCAAGTTCACTTTTTAAATGGCTTATATCAGAGGGATTAAGATTCCTTAACATCTTCTTCCTTCGCTTCTATTTTATCAATATCTTTTTGATCTTCTTTCTCCTCAAAGTCGTCTTCCATCTTTTCGGAGTCCTCTTTTTCGTCAATTTCTTGCTCTGAATCATCGTGTTGTTCAGCCTCTTTCAGGCTAGTCTTGATTTTCTTTTCATTGTTTTCTTTCTCAAGCTTTTCACCATCCATCAATGTTTCAATATCTTCTTTGGTGAGAGTCTCATATTCAAGCAGATGATTGGCTATCTTATCCAAAATTTCTCTGTTTTCTTTGAGAATGGTTTTAGCATTGATCTCCGATTCATGGACGATTTTTTTGACTTCTTCGTCAATCTGTTGGGCTGTACTTTCACTGAAATCTCTTGTACGTGAAATTTCTCTTCCTAAAAACACCTCTTCATCTTTCTTACCAAAGGTGAGAGGACCCAACTTATCACTCATACCCCATTCAGTAACCATTTTGCGGGCTAATTTTGTAGCCTGCTCAATGTCATTTCCAGCACCTGTCGAGAGTTCATTAAAGACAAGTTGCTCAGCAGCTCTTCCACCAAGTAGGATATCAAGTTTGGCTACAATATAGCTTTTGGAATAATTGTGGCGTTCATCGATCGGTAATTGATGGGTGATACCCATAGCTCGACCACGAGGGATAATTGTCACTTTGTGAAGCGGATCAGCATTTTTAGTTTTCATAGTAACCAGAGTATGTCCGGCTTCATGATAGGCAGTTAACTTTTTTTCTTCTTCAGGAATAACAAGACTGCTGCGTTCTTTACCCATCATGATTTTATCTTTAGCATCTTCAAAGTCCTGCATTGTGATAACTTTTTTATTACGTTTGGCTGCCAGAAGAGCGGCTTCATTGACCATATTAGCCAGATCAGCTCCGACCAGTCCTGGAGTACTTTTGGCTAATACTTCCAGATCTACATTATCAGATAGTGGGGTTTCTTTAGTGTGGACTTCAAGAATACCTTTGCGCCCTTTTATGTCAGGAGAATCAACAACAATCTGTCTGTCAAAACGTCCCGGTCGCAAAAGAGCTTTATCCAGTACATCGGGACGGTTAGTAGCTGCTAATAGAATGATGTCTATATTCTCATCAAAGCCATCCATTTCTGAAAGCAATTGATTCAATGTTTGTTCACGTTCATCGTGACCACCGCCAACACCGGCTCCTCTTTGCCGACCAACAGCATCTATTTCATCGATGAAGATAATACAGGGGGCATTCTTTTTGCCTTTTTCAAAAAGATCACGAACACGGGAAGCACCGACACCCACGAACATTTCGACAAAATCCGAACCACTTAGACTAAAGAACGGCCGTCCAGATTCTCCCGCAACTGCTCGAGCCAAAAGTGTCTTTCCTGTACCAGGAGCACCAACCAGAAGGGCGCCTTTGGGGATTTTGCCACCCAATGTTCTGAATTTTTCCGGTTCTTTGAGAAATTCAATAATTTCTTCCAGTTCCTCTTTGGCTTCATCACATCCAGCCACATCATCAAAAGTTGCTTTAGGTTTATTAGATGTCCAAAGTTTGGCTTTGCTTTTGCCAAATCCAAAAATTCCCTGGCTCTTTCCACCGCCCTGCATTCGTTTCAAAAAGAAAATCCAGACACCAATTATCAATAACCAGGGCAGAAAACTAATAATATAATCAGTCCAGCTTTTACTGGCTTCCTTATAATCATATTTTAGATTGTTTTCCTTCCATTTGTTAACTACTTCACTATCAATGACCGGCAATTCAACGTAGAATTTTTTTACATCGACTGTTTTTCCGTTTACGGTCATTTGCTGGGGAGTTTCCAGAGTACCATGGAATTTTTTTCCAACAATCTCCGCTTCAGTTATATTACCACTGGTTAATTGTTCTTCGTACTGGTAGGTTGAAATTTTGACTTCTTCATTGTTATTGAATCCTAAAATACTGAAAAGTAAAAAGGTACTAACAATGATAATAATCCACATCAGGGAAGTTTTTGAAGCATTCTTCCAGCTGAAGCCATTATTGTCACCATTACCAGGAGGTAAAGAAAACTTTTTATTATTTTTTTCTTTATTATCCTGATTTGGGGTAGTCTTCTTTTTATCCTTTTTATCTTTATTGTTCTCATTATCTGCAAAAAATTGTTTTGACATAAATAATTCACCTTTATTATTCTATATAATATATTGATTTAAGATTTCTTAAACGCTGGGCCAGATCAAGACCATAACCGACTACATATTTATCAGGTATATTAAAACCTATGTAATCCATTCCAAAATCGATCTGAGTATCTTCTTTCATTAGAAGTGTGGCAAATTTAAGCGATTTTGTCCCGGCCTGCTCCAGACGATTTTTCAAAAAGTTCATAGAAAGTCCGGTATCGACAATATCTTCCACAACTAATATATGCCTTCCTGTTATATCACAATTAATATCTTTGATCATACGGACTGTACCGCTGCTGCTGGTAGCATTTCCGTATGAAGCAATTCTCATGAAATCTACTTCCACATCAATATTGATCTCACGAACAAGGTCGCTCATGAAAATAAAACTACCGTTTAAAATTCCTATTACAATCGGCGCAGCATCTTTTTCCTTATAGCCTTCCGATATTTCAAGGGCCATATCTCGAATACGACTTTTTAGTTTTTTCTCGGGAATAAGCATTTTGAGTTTTTTACCGGCATGCTTGCCATAATTCTCATTTAAAACCAGATTCTCATCCATATTCAATACTAGTCTCCAGATAAAATTTTAAAAATCAGTGATTAAAACTTAAATCACTAAAGTCTATATCAGTCCAAAATTTATTATCTTTAATCCATTCTAGCAACTTATAATATTGATAACAATTTTTATCGGGCCTAATTTGGTTACTTTTAACGCTCATAATATTCCATTTTTACAATGTTTGACGTATTTTTGTCAATTTTATATCGGTCAGATAATCTTAGTCCACATACCCAGATTATATTGTTATCATCGATAAGGATCGGTAAGTAGTGCTTTCTGAACTTACCGATTTTTTCATTAATAAATAAGTCACTGAGTTTCTTGGTATGACCAAAATTAACAGGTCGAAATTTATCTCCGGACTGCCAGTGCCTGAGAACGATCTTCCCGTCAATTTTATCACGATCTATAAATTCAACATTATCGTTCATAGCTTTGTTCCAGGAATTTCCAGACGGCTTGCTTTTGAAAATAAAGGAAGCAGTTTGATAATTTTCACCAATCACTATTTTTTTCTCATCCCACCTTTGCAATT
>DATGCI010000083.1:0-8949 GCA_035312185.1 bacterium | reverse complement strand
ACCCCAGGTTGCTCTAACTATGCCGGTTATAGAAGGAATAGACGGTCGCAGCCGAATGAGCAAAAGCACGGGGAATTATATTGGAATTGACGAATCGCCCCGTCAAATGTTTGGTAAAATTATGTCAATTCCCGACAATCTCATTATCAAATATTTTACTCTTTTAACTGATTATACAGTTGATGAACTCGAAGAGATCAAGGCAAAATTTAATGACAACGATTTCAATCCCATGGAATTAAAAAAGGATCTGGGAGAGTACATTGTTTCCACCTATCATTCCAAAGATGACGCCCAAAATGCCCGGTCAGAATTTGAAAAAGTTTTCAGTAAAAATGAGTTGCCCGATGATATTAACGAGATCAATTTGAATGAAGAAGAAAGCGAGCTCCGTTTATTCAAGCTGCTTTCTCGTTACAATTTCACATCGTCTAATGGTCAGGCTAAAAGACTGATGAAACAGGGCGGTGTCAAAGTTAATGATAAAACTATCAAGGATCTACAATATACACTTGATAAGAATACTGAAACTATTGTAAAAGTAGGGAAAAAACGATTCGTAAAATTCATTACATCATAATTTTTGTAGTCCTGATCTTAATTGTATCAGGAATTGTTTTTCTTCCGGAGAGACAGCCAAAGCCAGTCCCTCGTCAGCACTCCTCCGGTCTCCGCAATATAATCATTTTTTATATTGATGGTCTGGGGAACGGACATGTTTCGGCCGATTATTTCTTTAACAATAATGATATTTATCGGGATTTTCAGTCCTGTGGTTACTTAATCCCATCAAATTCAAGAGAAATGTGGCTTACTGATGAGGCCTATAGCGCCTCCTCAATAGCAACTGGATATCCAGTTCGGGAAGGCTCTATTAGCATGGATAGTTCAGATAATGAACTCCCTACCTTCTTTGACGTTGCCAAAAAATCCAATAAAAAAGTTGGATTGATTACAAATGCCAGCCTTTCCTACATTACTCCAGCTTGTTTTACAGTTCATTCGGAAAATTGGGAAGATGAATACAGTTTTGCTAAAAAACAGGTTGAAATTGATTTTGACCTATTAATGGGCGGCGGCCAAAAGTTTTTTTTGAAAAATAGTACTATTAAAAATTTCCCTCAAATCATGCTGGATAATGGTTATACTTACATCGATTCACTCAGCAAAATTAAAAATATAAAACCGGATTCAGCCAAAGCTATTGGACTTTTTACTAGCGAAGAAGTTAATGCTTCAGCTCCTCATGGAACAGATCTACAAAATATGACAAAGGCTGCTTTAAAATATTTACGATCAGAGCGAGGTTTTGTTCTCCTCGTTAACAATACTCATCTGGATTGGTATAGTCACCAAAAACAGGAAAAGAACCTTTTTCTGGAACTCAATGAAATTGCTGAAACTCTTCAAATTATCAGAGACTTTCAGCAAAAAAATCCTGGCTCACTTTTAATCTTAACCGGTGGATATGACAGCGGTGGTTTTATCATTTCAGAAAGTATCCAATATGGTAGTAAAGGAACTTTGAAACAGACCAGCCGTAAACATACAGCCAATTTTGCACCTATATTTGCCAGCGGTCTCCAGCATAATAAATTTAACCGTATAATAACACCTGCAGAGTTAGGAAAAATTATCAAAGAGTTGGTCCGCTAAATTTCATTCAAATTACTGAAAGGATTCAAATTAAATGCTAACTCTTGATCATGTTTATAAAACTTTTTCTGATGTTGAAGCAGTTTCGGATTTGAGTCTGGAAGTGCCTCAGGAGTCGATTTTTGGATTATTGGGCCCGAATGGGGCCGGAAAAACCACAACTCTGCGGATGATAATGGATATAATCAAACCTGATCAAGGTGAAATAACCTATAAAGGCCAGCCCCTCACCTCCCAAACTTTCCGGAAAATTGGCTATCTTCCTGAGGAGCGTGGGCTCTATCAAAAGCGTCCCTTGGCATCTACTATTCAATATTTTGCTCGTTTAAAAGGCTTGAACAAAATTGAATCCGAAGAGCGCACTAAACATTTCCTGGAGCGTTTTGATCTTACCGATTATAGCAAAAAAAATATTGAAGAACTTTCTAAGGGTAATCAACAAAAAGTGCAATTTATTATTTCCATTATTCATGAGCCTGAAATTGTAATCCTTGACGAACCTTTTTCTGGTCTTGATCCTGTTAACCAGCTACTTCTCAAGAAAATAATTACTGAAATGCATGAGCAGGGTAGCACAATAATTTTTTCCACTCACCAGATGGAACAGGTCGAAAAAATTTGCGATACCATTTGCTTGATCAATAATGGCAAAAAAGTATTATTTGGTGATTTAAAAAATATTAAAAGAAATTATGGTGCGCGCGTCATAAACCTGGAATTTCAGGGTACCAATCAAAATTGGGATAAGATCGATTCTCTCAAAATATTAAAAAGTGAAGATAATAGCATCAGGGCAGAACTACTGGACGAGGCCAGTCTAAATACAGTTCTGAAAAATATTATGGAGGTGGTGACTGTGACTCATTTTGAAATAGAGGAGCCTTCCCTGGAGCAAATTTTCATTGATAATGTCAATCAGACGGGGAGGCCTGCGTGAATAAAATATTCAATGTAGCCCGCTGGGAATTCCTTTCCCGGGTGCGTTCAAAATCTTTTATAATTTCCACACTCCTTCTTCCTGTAATTATGATTGGCTTCATTATCTTACCCAATCTTTTGATAACTCGGGGCGGCCAAAGCCAAAAAATAATCGCAATAGTAGATGAAACCGGACATTTGGGAGAAAAAGTAAAGTCCCATTTAAGTGAAAAATTCACTTTAAAGGATGGTCGGCCTGAATACCAGACAATGGTTTTTCAAAGTGGTAAACCGCAAAGGCTCCGGTCTCAGGCTAAATCATTACTGGATTCGGCTGTGATTTCGGCCTATATTGTTTTACCTGAAAATATTTTAGATAATAATCAAGCTGAGTATTACACCAGAAATCTAGGAGATTTTAGAGGGAAGCATGTGATTTCTTCAGCAATTACAACGATAATCAGCAAGCAGCGGATGCTGGCAGCCAATCTGAATCCGGACAGAATTCAGAAGCTAACCCAGGACGTAAAAATGTTGACCTATGAATCAAGTGGTGGTCAGGCCCAAGAAGCTGGTAGCGAAATTATGGCCTATCTGACACCCATCATTTTTACTATGATGCTCTTTTTTGCTGTTTTCCGTTCCTCTCAGGTTTTATTTAGAAGTGTACTGGAAGAGCGGAGTAATAAACTTGTCGAGATTTTATTGTCCACACTGAGTCCCAATCAATTAATGACAGGAAAAATTCTGGGACTGGGACTGGTAGGACTTACCCAGCTGGCTTTTTATTTAACGATTGGTGTCCTGGTATCCTCCTATCAAGGAATGGATCTACTCAACTCATCTCAGGTTCTGCTTTTCTTCCTCTATTTTCTGACTGGTTATCTACTTTATGCAGCCATATTTGCCACCATTGGAAGTATTTTTGATTCTGAACAGGAAGCCCAGCAATACGTGGCTGTACTCTCTCTTGTTACAGTTTTGCCGATTATTCTATCTTCCTATGTGATCACAAATCCTGATGCTACTATTGTAAAGATTCTCTCTTATATTCCCGTCATCACGCCCTTTTTCATGATTCTTAGAATTGGAATTCAAGTACCTTCAACCCTTGAGATAATTAGTACTCTTGTTCTTATGGTCGGTTTTGTTATGCTGGCTATGTGGGCAGCCGGTAAAATATTTAGAGTTGCTATTCTGATGTATGGTAAAAAGCCGAAATTTGATGAGATCATGCGCTGGTTAAAACAATAGAAATGGAACAACTAAACCAAAACAAATAAAGGAGTAAACATGCAAGACCTTACTGCTGAAAATTTTGATCAAGAAGTTAAACAATCTGATATACCTGTGATTGTCGATTTGTGGGCGCCCTGGTGCATGCCCTGTAAAAAATTGACTCCTCTTCTGGGTAAAATTGAACCCGATTATGAAGGAAAGGTAAAATTCGTCAAAGTTAATATTCAGGATCATCAATCTGTTGCTCAGGAATTTGGAGTGCGCAGTATTCCAACTATGCTTTTCTTCAAAGATGGTGAAGTCGATAGCAAATTAATCGGCCTTCAGGCGGAAAAAAAGATCAGAAAGACACTGGACAGTCTGGTATAAAGGATTTCCTTTATAAGTAAATATTTAAGCCCTTCTGGAAGACTATCCGGAAGGGCTTTTAGAATTTTTAGCTACTCAACTATACCTTTTTAGATTCTCTAATATAGTCAAGTAAGTCTTTAGTAATTATTTAATAAATTTCAACGGAATCTTCTATCTGACAAACACATTTTTCATATTTTTAGCCAGATCTTCAAGAACCAGCTTCGAATCGGAAGATTTGGAGGGCAGATTGTTGAAATTTGGATCAAGAGTTTTGCCTGGTTCAAATTTCTGCAAATAATGCTTTTTAACATCACCTAATTCTGATCTGATTTCTTGAATGTCATTCTCATCAAGGAGCTGACCAGCAACTGTGGTTCGAATCTCGTAGTCAATATTTGATGTAATGAGCAGGACCAAAGACTCCTGAACCTTATCAATAAAATTGTTATAATTATCAGGTCGTCCAGTTACAAGTGAATATTTTTCAGCAGGTGCTTTATAATCCATGGCAACATAATCCACAAGTTCCTCCTGCATCAAATTGTACAGCATTTCTGGATTTGTGCCATTAGTGTCCAATTTTACAGCAAATCCCAGCTTCTTTATCGACCTTATAATGTCAGGAAGGTCTTCATGTAGAGTGGGTTCTCCTCCTGTAAATACAACGCCATCCAGTTTCCCAACTCTTTTCTTGAGAAAGGAAAACACTTCACCGATATTGATAGCCATTGCAAATTTTTCTGGCAAAACCAATTCCGGATTATGGCAATAGGGACAGCGAAAATTACACCCGGTTGTAAAAATGATCGCCGACAATTTACCGGGAAAGTCGGACATGCTAAACTTTTGTAATCCACCAATACGCATAATCACTCCATATCAAAGTTTTTTCTTAGATCAAACTCGGCCTTTTTACCATCATTCCACTGGTTGACCGGTCGTAAATACCCAACTACTCTTGAATAGACTTCTGTGGTAGCTTCGCATTTTGGACATTTTTCCTGTTCACCATTCAAGTAGCCATGATTGGGACAGATGCTGAAAGAAGGCGAAATAGTAAAATAGGGCAAATGATAATTTTCACAGATTTTCTTGACCATATTTTTAACAGCTTCGTTATTACTAAGCCGTTCTCCAGTGTATAGATGGACAACAGTGCCACCTGTATATTTAGTTTGTAATTGATCCTGCTTATCCAGCATTTCAAAAGCATCGGCAGTATAATTGACCGGCAAATGGCTGGAATTTGTATAAAAAGGTTCCCCTGTTTCATTGCCCATTATTTCATTGGCAGTCACAATGTCAGGATGTTTTATTTTATCTAATTGGGCTAAGCGATAGGCAGTTGATTCCGCAGGTGTTGCTTCCAGATTGTAATTGTTGCCTGTTTCCTGGGCAAATTCTTTGAGTTTTCCCCGCATAAAATCCATAATTTCCAGAGCGAAATCTTGGCCTTCCTGAGTCCCGATATCACTTTTTGTTAAGTTGACCAGAGCCTCATTCATGCCGACCAGCCCAATAGTTGAAAAATGATTAGTCCAATATTTACCGGCCCGTTCTTTAATCCCTCTTAAATAGTATTTGACATAAGGATACAAGCCTCTATCTGTGTAGCTTTCTAAGACTTTCCGTTTAATTTCCAGACTTTCCTTAGCCAATTCCATTTTGTCCCCAAGGACATTGAGAAAATCTTTTTTGCTAGCAGCCAGATAGCCCATGCGAGGCAAATTCATGGTAACGACTCCAATTGAACCAGTCAAAGGATTAGCGCCAAATAGACCTCCTCCCCGGTACTCCAACTCTCGATTATCGAGTCGAAGCCGACAACACATTGAACGGGCATCATCAGGACTCATATCAGAATTTACAAAATTAGAAAAATAGGGAATTCCATATTTAGATGTTATTTCCCATAAATAATCCAGAGTTGGATTATCCCAATCAAAATCTTTGGTAATATTATAAGTAGGAATTGGAAATGTAAAAACTCGGTCCTGAGCATCGCCTTCTGACATAACTTCTAAAAAGGCCCGATTAAACAGGTTCATTTCTTCCTGAAATTCACTATAAGTGGCATCTTTATATTCACCACCAATAATAACCGCTTCGTCTTTGTGAGTTTCCGGTACTGTCAAATCCAGAGTAATATTGGTAAAAGGCGTTTGAAAGCCAACTCTGGTAGGAACATTAATATTGAAAATAAATTCCTGCATGGACTGTTTGACATCACTGAATTCCAGGTCATCATATCTGATAAAAGGCGCAAGTAAGGTATCCATATGAGAAAAAGCCTGAGCTCCCGCGGCTTCTCCCTGAAGGGTGTAAAAAAAGTTAACAATCTGACCAAGAGCGCTTCGAAAATGTTTGGCAGGCGAACTTTCAACTTTCCCAGAAGCACCTTTGAAGCCAGTTAGAAGTAGGTCCATTAAATCCCAGCCTACACAATATACAGATAATTGACTTAGATCATGAATATGAAAATTGCCCACAATATGTTGCCTTTTAACTTCCGAGGGATAAATATTATTGAGCCAGTAAACTTTGCTCAATTCTGAATCAATATAATTATTTAATCCTTGCAGAGAATAGCCCATGTTACTATTTTCACGGACTTTCCAGTCTCTTTTTTCCAGATATCTATCAACTAGATCAACCTTAGCTGAGGCAACCATTTCTCGCAGTTTACGATGTTGTTCTCTGTAAATGATATAGGCTTTGGCAGTTTTCTTGTAAATAGACGATAAAAGCACTTCCTCCACAATATCCTGAATCTGCTCTACAGAAGGTATCTCTTGCTTAATATTACTGGCAGCAATTGATAATACTTTCAGGCATAATTTTTCGGCGACTTGCTGCTCATCAAAATCACCTGTAGCCCGACCAGCTTTTAAGATAGCGTCCGTAATTTTATCAGACTCAAAATCCTTTAAGTCGCCATTGCGCTTTTTAATTTTCTTGAACATTACCCCACTCCCAATTTATAGAGTTCTGCAGTTGATTATGAATGAGATTTCATAACAACTAATAATTTAATTTTGAAACCAGAATAAATTAGCAGATTATCAAACAATTTTCAACTATATTTTGTGGTTTTTTTACATTTCACCACAATATAATGTATTTTATTTATTTTGAATAGTTTGGCCTTATCTATCGGTATAATAATATTTTAGAGATTTTGAATCAAGCAAATGGTTATCAATATTTATACTATTTATGGGATAGAATTAAGGGAATGCAGCTTTCTTATGCAAAAATTGGACGTTTGGCTATATTGTAGAGTTGATAGAATAAAAAATTGACAAAGTAAGGCATTTATGGTTGGAAAGAACATGAATTTTTTAATCAAACTTTTTATTTTTTTTAATTGATTAACTAGTCTATTTTCTATTATATTAGGTCGCTTGATAAAAAGCGAGAGATAATATAAATAAAGGAGTAAAAACATGCCAGTAGTCGATTATGAAAAGTATAGTGAAATGCTTGATCGGGCCATGAATAATAATTTCGCCTATCCAGCAGTCAACATTTCCACTATTGACAATGCTAATGCAGCCATAGAGGGTTTTGCAAAGGCCGAAAGTGATGGTATTATTGAAATGTCAGCTGGAGCGGGTAAACATGCTACAGGTGCTCTCAAAGATCCTGTTCTTGGAGCTATCACTCTTGCAGATCATGTTCGAAAAGTTGCTGATCAGTATGATGTTAATATTGCAATTCATACAGATCATTGCCCACCAAAATTAGTTGATAGTTGGTTGATTCCTCTTATTGAAGAAACTGCAAGACGTAGAAAACAGGGCCGTCCAAACTTATTTAATAGTCATATGTTTGATGGCGCAGAATTACCACTTAAAGAAAATATGGATAAGGCTGTTGAAATTCTCAAAATGTGTGCTGATAATGAAATCCTGCTCGAAGTTGAAGCTGGTGTTGTTGGTGGTGAAGAAGACGGTATTGATAATACAGGCGTTGCTAATGAAAAACTTTACACAACCCCTGGAGATATGGTCTATGTCTATGAAAGATTAAACGAAGTTGAAGGCGCCAAATACATGTTTGCTGCAACTTTTGGTAATGTTCATGGTGTTTACAAACCAGGTAGCGTTAAATTAAAACCTTCTATCCTTAAAAAAGGACAGGAAGCAGTTGTTGAAAAACATGGTGAAGATGCTAAATTTTGGTTAGTATTCCACGGTGGTTCTGGTTCAGGTTTAGATGAAATTAGAGAAACATTAAATTATGGCGTGATTAAGATGAATATCGATACTGATACCCAGTATGCTTTCACAAGACCAGTTGTTGATCATTTCTTTAAGAACTATGACCTCGCCTTAAAAATTGATGGCGAAGTTGGTTCTAAAAAAGGTTACGATCCAAGAAAATATTTGGCCAAAGGTCGAGCAGGTATGGTTGATCGCGTAGTAAAAGCCTGTCAGGACCTAAAATGCGCCGGACAAACAATGAGTAAATAACAGATTACAATTATATAAAATCATTAATAGCCGGCCTGAGATTCTCAAGCCGGCTATTTTTTTTAATAATGGTGAAAATCATGTGCGGACGTAAAACATTAACCAAAGCAAAAAGAGAAATCATTGAAGAATATGAAGTAGAGGAATCCAACTGGATCAATTCTAAGGCCTACTCCCCTAGTTATAATATCGCGCCTACTGACAGGGTTCCAATTCTTCTTTATGAGCAGGAACGTTATATCAGGCCTATGCAATGGGGTTTAATTCCGGCCTGGGCTGGAGATAGTTCGATTGGTTCCAAAATGAT
>DATGCI010000082.1:0-9681 GCA_035312185.1 bacterium | reverse complement strand
AATTGCAACATGAAGAGGAAAATCGAGAACAAATATTAATACTATCAGAATCATACCACCGCCACCTGCGCCTAAAATACCGGTCACAATGCCAATTCCGAAACCAAGCAACAATGATGTGAACACCTGTTGATAGCGAGTATTGAATTTGATGAAATTCTGAAATTTATTGACAATGGCCTTTCTATTGAGACCTTTTTTCCAGATTAGAAAGCCTAAGAAGATTAAATAGACTCCGAACAGACCACCCAGACCACTTTCTGGTATTCCAGCCGAAAAAGTGGCGCCCAGTTGAGCACCACCAATTGATCCTAGAGCGATCCAGATTCCAGAACGAATATCAATATTACCATGGCGATGATAGGAATAAGCAATGGCTAAAGGAGCAATAATATCAACCATTAAGCTGGTTCCAATACAATCATGGATAGAAAAATTTAAAGCCATATTAAGAAGCGGAACAACTACCATCACTCCTGATGAGCCTGTTAAGCCAGTTACAATTCCTGTAAAAATTCCGATCAGAACCATGATAACTATATCAATTAATGGCATTGAATCGTCCTAAATTTTTGATTGCGCTTTACTGCATATTTATCTATCATTCTCTTTTATCTGAAGTTCATTATCAAGAAAAATGACGAATAGTTTATCAATAATTAGAGGACTTTTCAAACATTTTTATAATTGTTTTGACCGTAGTAAATAAAATAAAAGTTATTTATGTGCCTGTGCTTCCAGATTTCTTAGATTTTCTCTGGCATCTTCAATTTCAGCAATACTCTGATCAGCTTTATTCCAGTACTGTAAAAATCTGCGATAATGTTCAATAGCCTTGCCATCTTGTTGATTTTTCTGATAAGCACGGGCAAGTTCATAATGAAAGGTAGGATGGATCAACCGGAGATCATTTCGATCAGGATTGGGTTGTAAAATCTTCTTATATTCCTGAATAGTTTTGCTAGTATCTCCATTTTTCATATAAGCCTGAGCCAGTACATTTTTCCTGGTAAAATTGTAAAAAATATAAGATTCAGGATTGGAAGTTGTTCGTATCTTCAGTTTAATATTATCCTGACAGAAGTTGATGGCTCGATTGTAGGCTCCCAGAGTTATCAATTTTCTAGGATAGATGTAATTATAGTAGAATTTAGCCCACTTCTTACCAGTTTTAACCTGCGAGAGAATAGCCGGGTCAGCCTTGGAAGTATCGATGACAGAATTAATGTCAAAATCTCCAAATTCTGTCAGCATTTTGAACATTATATAAAAAACTGATGTATGCTCATACTGGGTTTGATTAAAATATTCTTCCATTTTATTGAGATGGATATTGCTTTTTTCCGGCATTCCAGCTTCATTGTAGATTCTATAGAGATAAAAATCAGATAGAGCGACTTTGTAATTATTATTCAGATCAGTGAAAACTTCCGATGAGCTCTGCATATCTTCTATGGCCTTATCATAGCGTCCCAACCAATAGTAGATAAAGCCTCGCCATTGATAGCGTTCCGCCTTATCCCCTCTTGTTTCCGCCATTGTAATCGACTGATCGATCCAGTAAAGAGCATCATCATATTCCTCTTTGAGACTGTACATATAACCAATTCTATATTCTGAAAAACCGGGATTGATCCGGGCTGCATCTTTATATTTTTCAATGGCATCATCAATACGTCCCATAAAGAAATACAGATCAGCCATTGTATCGTGGGGATTAGCATCATCGGGATGCAATTTTTGGTACTGGCGCACATATCTTAAGGCTTTTTCAAAATCCTGGTTTTCCGGCTGCATATAAAGATAGGCCAGAGCATTTAAAACAGGTCCGTAATTGGGATCCAATTCCAGTACTTTTTGATACTCGTTCAGCGCTTTCTGGGTATCCATTCCACTATATATTCCGCCCAGTAGATAATGGATACGTTTATCATTGGGAAATTTGCTGGCTATTTTTTCAAATATTCTAAATCGTTTGGCCCGATTTTGCTCGATATAAAGGGCATAATAGGAATCAATGTATAATCTTTCCTTTTCAGTCGCGCCGGTTGAGAATTTTTTGGCCTTCTGAATGGCCTGATTGCGTTTTTTGATATTTTGTAGATCATTATAGGCCTGAGCGAGATAGAGATAAGCCGATGCAAAAGTAGAGTCAATGGCCAGAGCTTTTTCCATGTTACTTACAGTTTCCTCATGATAGAGAAGCTGCATGGCTTTCAGTCCCTGTACATAATAATTATAGGCTTCAATAGACTGGGTAGTTAGATTGGCAATATTGACCTGCTGCTCTTTTTCTGCTTCAACACCAATTTGATCAACTACTTTTTGGGTTAATTCATCAACCATTGTGAACATATCTTCAATCTGTTTTCCATCCACCTGTTCCGAGCCAATATTGCGTCCTGTGGAAACATCACTAAGTTGAGCATTGATCCGGATACGGTCACCAATCTGAATAATACTTCCCAACATCATAATTTTTACATTTGCTCGTTTGGCCACTTCTGTAGCAACTTCTTTGTCAATGGTCCGCACATCCTCTTTACCAATTGCCCGCAAAATATCATATAAACGCTGGCTGCTAACCACATCCAGGCTTTCAAAACGAGATAAATTGGTGGTTAACATATCGACGAGGATTTTTTCCAGCCCTTCTTTTCCTGTCCGATTATCAAAATACATAACGGCAAGTGATTTATCAGGAGCCTGATACCTGCTCTCTTTTCCAGAAAAGCCTCCTTTACTAAAAAAGAAGGTTACACCGATTAAAATTAAAATACCGAAAGCAGTCAGCCCCAAAATTAAATTTCTTTTTTTAGGTGTGAGTACTATAGTTGTAGTTTTATTTTCAGTTGAAGTTGTGCTTTTTTCAGAGGCAGTTTGAGTTTCAGGTATTGAACTCTCAACTTCAGTATCCAGCTGGCCTGTAATTTTGCCGGTGTCTCTTTTCAATCTTTTAAGTTCGCATAGCATATCGTCGATATGTTGATACCGATACTCGGGATCCTTTTCCAGTGCGCGATTAATGATATTAGTAAATTCAGCAGGAATATCGGACAAATATTGCTGTAGCCGGGCAGGTGGATCATTCAAAATAGAATAAATCAGAGCCTGACGATATTCACCTTGAAAAGGTAGTTCACCAGTCAACATTTCAAAGAGGACAACTCCAAGAGCCCAAATATCTGTGCGATTGTCAACTTCTTTACCAGCGGCCTGTTCAGGAGACATATAAGCCACAGTTCCCAGAGTAGAGCCATCAGTAGTTAAAGAAATATCAGAAACTTTAGCCAATCCAAAATCAAGTATTTTTGCTACTCCATCATTTGTTACCTGAATATTTCCAGGTTTAATATCCCGATGGATAATACCCTCTTGATGGGATTTATTGAGCCCTTCAGCAACCTGAACAGCGATGTCAAGCGCTTTTTCTAGTTCGAGCGGTCCTCGCTTGATTTTTTGGGATAATGTTTCCCCCTCATAGTACCCCATAGCAATATATGGTTGACCTTCGTCGGTTTCATTTATATCGTAGATTGTACAAATATTGGGATGGTCGAGTGAAGAGGCTGCTTTGGCCTCTTGAATAAAACGTTCCTGTTTATCCTTGTCATGGGCAATGATCTTGGGAAGGAATTTCAGAGCAACTGGCCGGTCCAGCTTGGTATCCCGGGCCTTATAGACAACGCCCATACCACCTTCACCAATTTTTTTGGTTATCTCATATTGAGAGACATTTTTACCAATCAAAGGAATACCTTCTCTCTTTAACCATTACCACATAAAATACACAGAAACTTAAATTTTTGATAAATTGCGACTATTTCTCTTTTTTTACAATCAGTAAAGTCATATCGTCCCTTTGAAACTTTTGGCCAGTAAAGGACTGGATAGCCTCAATAATGGCTTCGATCATTTCGCGGGAAGATTTTTCACGATTTTTCTTAATAGTTTCTTCCAGACGCCATTCATCAAAGGATTCTTCCGCTGGATCACCGGCTTCAGTTACTCCATCAGAATAGATTACGAACAGATCGCCTTTTTCCAGATCGATGGCTTCCTGATTATAATTGGCTTCTTCTTGAAAACCGAGAACCATGCCACCAGCATTCAATTTTTTCATACTAGTGTCCGCCTTTAAAAATATAGGGGGCGGATGACCTGCTCTTGAATAGCAGAGCTGATCGTTTTTTGTATCCAGAATCGCATAAAATAGAGTAGCAAACTTCTGAATATTGGTACTGTGGTAGAGGAACCTGTTAGACTTTTTCAAACACTCAGCACAGGAAGCACAACTTACAGCCTGACCTCGTAGAGTAGCCTGAAGATTGGCCATCAAGAGGGAGGCCGGAATGCCTTTTCCAGAAATATCCCCTAGACATAAAGCCAGACGACTATCATCAATTTCAATAAAATCGTAATAATCACCACCAACTTCCTTGGCAGGCAAACTGTATCCAGCTATGTCATAACCTTCCCTGTGGGGATCTTCTTTGGGCAATAATTTTTCCTGAATATCACGAGCAACCCGCAGATCTTCTTCCAATTTACGAAGCTGCTTTTCCTGCTTGTAAAGGCGGGCATGCTCAAGTACCTGAGCAGATTGAGCAGCAATGATCGATAGAATCCGCTGATCATCTTCAGTAAAGTCACCTTTCAGTCGTTTATTAAAAACATTGAGCAACCCGATCATTTTGCCCTTGACCAGGAGAGGTGCACTGAGTAAGGAATGAATTGGGAAATCCATTTCCCCGGATAATTGAAAACGCTCGTCATTTTGGAAGTCATTGACCAGTAGCGGTTCTTTATTTTTTAGCATCCAACCGGACAGTTGAACTCCAAAATGATAGGGAACTTTTGATTGGGAATCGTCCATTCGTCTAACCATTGTTTGAAAAGGCTTATCAGCATTTTCCTCTTCAAGCAGCATTACTGCCCCCTGTTCAACGTGCAGGTATTTGACACATTTCCGGACGATCAGGTCCACAACTTCTTCAAGCTCCCATACTCCACTAACAGCAGTAGCGATTTCATTAAGTATAGAGAGTTCTTTGACAGAATTCCGCAGCCGCTGAACTTCTGAACGATTTTCAGATGGATTCATTGAGTGATACCCTCCGAATCAAGTAATTACAGTAAGCCAGGATCATTCTTGAAAGGCTTCAACAGCTTCATCAACTGAGTCATAAGTATCAAAAACCTCCCGCAGTTCCATCTGATAAATGAGGCTGTAAATTTTACGGGAAGGACGAGCGATTTTCATATCACCTTCAGCATTTTTCAACGAGGTATAAGAAGCCATTAGAGCACCAAGCCCAGTACTGCTAAACCATTTGATATGGCCCATATCAACAACTATCTTTTTCTTTCCCTCTTCGATCATATTTTTAACATAAGGATGCAGATCAACTTTATCATGAATCATATCACCCTTGAGAGTCAATAAAGTTACATCACCTTTTTGTTTTTCTTTAATACGCATAAGTCACTCCTGTTTAAATTATTCAACTCTGGAGGGAAGATGCCTGACCAGAGTTAACTTATTTTTGCCTTTTTCTCTTTTATAATTTACTTCATCCATAAATTTTTTAATAATCGGGAGTCCTAACCCTCCATTTTTGTATTGCATAAAATCCTGCTCTTTGTTGAACGCAGGTACTGCATCAACATCAAAGGGTTCACCTTTGTTCGTGATCTCAGCGGTGATCCGTTTTTCATTAACCAACAGCATTAATTCAAATTTCTTTTCGTGGTTTTCTTCCCGGGAATAAAGCACGGCATTTTTGCATGCTTCACCTACAGCCATAGCAAAAACAGCAGCATCCTTTTCTACCATCCCCTGATTAGCAGCAATATAATCAACTAGATCCCAGGTTTTCTCCAGGTGTTTCTGGCTCCCTTTGATTATTATCTGATAGTCGCTTATAACAAATTCTCCAATCTAATTTTGTTCTACAGTTTAATATCCTGATTTTTTAACAATTTTCCTTCCAAAATCAACCATTTTATACATGCATTAAAATAATAAATAAAAGCTATACAAACAATAAATAACCTTCAAGAATAGGAATTTTATTATATAGCAGAAGCTATCTTTTTTTCAGCAAATTGCTTATGGATTTTAGTCCTAAATTTCTTTTGCCACTATTTAATATAATGGCATTTTCTCCTCAATTAATGGTCTGAACTGGACTCAAAATTCTTCAAATATTGATCAATATTGGTTTTGGCTTCTGCAATATTTTCATAATGGGCATATTTTAATTTCGGACTTCCGGCGATCATTGCTGATAATTTGTGTTCGCTATTATTTCGCCAGAGACAAAAAACAGGTATATTGTGCTCTATAGCTCTGCCAATTTCATAGCCAACCCCTAAACTGGGATTGCTGACCTCAGCAATAATTGCGTCGGATTCTAGCAGCCATTCCATATCTCTAGTGTGAATTTCCTGGTCAGTCCCTTTACCTTTTTCGGTTTTACGAATATTTTTTTCACCTATGTGTTCTGTTAACACCTGACCGTAATTTTTGAGATAGTCTATCAGCTTTCGATAAATAGCCGCATCATCACGACCTCCTCTAATTGAACCTGCGAAATAGATTTTCATCACAATTTTCCTGTTTTATAGTTTTTGTTAGCAATATTTTTATTCCTTGATTTCATTTTCATGAAGCATAGGAACAAAGCGAACCGGTATGATCGATTTTTCCTTTATCTTACCATCTTTTTTAATCAAAAGTTGCAGATCCTGATATTTTTCTCCTACCGGGACAACCATTCTTCCGCCGTTTTTTAACTGGGCTTTCAAAGCTTCAGGAATTTCCGGAGGGGCACAGGTTACAATTATCCCATCATAAGGAGCATGTTCTTGCCAGCCCTGATACCCATCTCCAATTCTCACAAAGACATTATCATAACCCAACTTATGTAAGCGCTGGCGAGCCTCCGTACCCAATTCTTCAATAATTTCAACACTGAATACAGAATCGCATAATTCTGCTAGAATAGCTGCTTGATATCCCGATCCTGTACCTATTTCCAGAACCTTACTATCTTGATCTAATTCTAGCAGTGAAGTCATCAGAGCGACAATATAGGGCTGTGAGATTGTTTGGCCATGTCCTATAGGAAGGGGCTGGTCACTATAGGCATAGGACTGATATACGGGAGGTACGAATTCACGGCGCTTTACTTCGTTCATTGCATTAAGTACAGCCGGATCATGGATTCCCCTGGATTTGATCTGATTCTCCACCATAGTTTCCCGTTTCTGACTATAGATTTCGGAGCAGCGAACAAATCCACTGTACATTAAAATCTGGATAAACAGAAATATTAAAAATAAGGTTTTAATATGGTTATTTTTGTTCATATTAAAATATTAACCGAAAATATATTAAAAATAAAGGGCTCGCAGTCTTAATTTTTAGAATATTTTATATTTTACCAGATTCCTTTTAAAGACATAAATATAGGTGATTAACTCGTCTAAATAATTTTTAGTAAAAATAAAATTTAAAAGCCAGCTTCCACTGAATTGGAAGCCGGCTTGATATTTTATTTAGAAGCCCAGATTTGGACAAGATTGACAAGAGTATCGACTGTTTTTTCCATGCCCTGAATTGCTATCCATTCTTTTTTACTGTGGAAATTATGTCCACCTGTAAAAATATTGGGAGTTGGCAATCCCATAAAACACAACCGGGCTCCATCAGTCCCACCTCTTATCAAATTGAGCTTGGGTTCAATACCAGATTTTTCAACAGCATCAAGAGCATTTTGGACAACTTTTTCGTGTTTTTCAAGAACAACTTTCATATTTTCATACTGCTCTTCTATGTCAAGTACAACTTCAGCCCGTGGATATTCTTCAGCGACTTTGTCTCTAATCTGATTAAGAACATCCTTTTTCTCCTGCATACCTTTTTTTTCAAAATCTCTGATCAGAACTTTGAATTTAGACTGTTCAACATCACCTTCCATTGTATAGGGATGCAAATAGCCTTCTCTTTTCTCTGTAGTTTCGGGAGCGGGATTATCAGAAATTAGTTCAATAAGACGCGATGCTATTTTGATTGAATTGACGAGTTTTCCTTTGGCATAACCGGGATGGACATTGATACCATTAACTGTAAATTTGGCAACAGCAGCATTAAAGGTTTCATTTTCGATTTCACCAACTGTTTCACCGTCAACAGTATAAGCATATTTGGCTCCAAATTTGTCCACATCAAAATATTTCGTACCATTACCAACTTCTTCATCAGGAGTGAAACCGATTTTCAGATCTCCATGCTTGACCTCTGGATGGTCATTGAGATATTCAAGCATGGTGAGGATTTCAGTAATTCCAGCTTTATTATCGGCGCCAAGCAGGGTTGTGCCATCTGAAGTTACAATATCATCGCCGATATGCTCTTCTAGTTCCGGGTTTTCATCGGCTTTAATTACTATCGATTCATCGCCTGGCAATTGGATATTTCCACCATCATAATTTTCGTGAATAGTAGGTTTGACATCCTTGCCACTCACATCTGGAGATGTGTCAACATGGGCAATAAAGCCAATAGCAGGAATATCTTTATCATCCTCAAGATTTGAAGGATAGGTGCCCATTACGTAGCCATACTCATCCATATCAACATTCTCACACCCTAATTCCTTAAGTTCATCTACCAGGATTTTTAGTAATTTTTTCTGTTTCTCAGTGCTGGGATATTGATCCTCTATTCCCTCTTTAGACTGAGTATCAATCTTAACATACTGAAAAAACCGATCAATCATTTTCTCTCTCATTATAGACTCCTCTTTAAATTAACTTGCAATACTTTTGCTACATGATAAAGATTATTAAATATTTAATACAATCAAAAGAAAAAATATAATGTCTGAAATTCGAAACACCCGCAAAATTTAAAAAACTAAAAATTAATGCAATTATGCAAAAATATAATTATCTTCTATTTGGATAATTTACTAAAACTTGTGACTTATTCTCGCTTGATAATTAATATGAAACAGCGATTGTCAAAATAATAAAACAAAAATCAAAATACGGGGAGACAAAATGGAGGACAAAATTCACTACAAATGCCCAAAATGCGGTAGTACAAGCTACGAAACTGATCGGTTGAGAGCAACAGGTGGCGGTTTCGCTAAAATATTTGATGTTCAAAACAAAAAATTTACAACTGTAAGCTGCACAAATTGTGGTTATACCGAATTATATCGCGGTAAAACTTCTACTCTGGGAAATATTTTCGACTTCTTTACCAGCTAAAAATCATAAAGGGCCACCTAATAAGATGGCCCTCTTTATTATTTCGCTTATCAATTATCCATATTATTTGAAGACCAATTTTCCATCTTTAGCGTCGATATGGACGGTATCACCAGCACCAAATTCTCCACTGATTATTTTTTCAGCCATAGGATTGAGAACGTCGTTTTGGATTGTCCGGCGGACAGGTCGGGCTCCATAGACTGGATCCCAGCTTTCTTCAGCCAGAAGTTCAAGAGCATTTTCTTCCAGAATGGCATTAATCTTTTTCTTATCCAGAGTTTTTGTCAAGCGGTCAAATTGAAGTTTAACAATTTCTTTGATCTGATCCTTGAGGAGCGGCATAAAGACAATGATCTCATCTACACGATTCATGAATTCAGGCTTCAAGTGTTGTTT
>DATGCI010000081.1:0-21349 GCA_035312185.1 bacterium | reverse complement strand
AATCCGGAATTAAAAGGTGCTTTTATGTTTGTACCCGGGGTAATGGCATTGTTGCTTACTTTGATCTCAGCCTTGATGACTTCAATTTCGCTGACTCGAGAAAAGGAAATGGGCACAATGGAGATGCTGCTGGTTTCACCTTTTCGGGCTGGACATATAATTGCCGGAAAAGTTGTAACCTATGTAATTCTTTCTATGATCAATGCTGGAGGAATACTACTGCTGGCAAATCTGGTCTTTGATCTGCCAGTCAACGGCAGTCTTGTGATCCTGCTTCTGGAATGTCTATTATTCGTTACCACGGCCCTTTCTTTAGGTATTTTGATCTCTACGGTGACTGATAGTCAGATGAAAGCTATGATGATGTCCACAGTTGGATTGATGATGCCGACTATGCTGCTTTCCGGATTCATTTTCCCAATTGATAATATGCCCTTTACTATTCAGTTGATCACCAATATTGTACCAGCCCGCTGGTTCATTACCATTATCAAAAATATTATGTTTAAAGGAACTGGTATTCAATATTTCTGGAAAGAAACCATTATTCTTTTGATAATGACGACCGCCTTTATTTCTCTTAGTATTCATAATTTTAAAGATAGATTGGAATAATTCTTAAAATCAGGTGAGCGATGCAAAGAATATTATATCAAATTCAAAAAGAATTTTTACAGTTAAAAAGAGATAAGCAGATACTCCCGATGATCATAATGATACCAATTATTCAGCTTGTTATTTTGGCTAATGCTGCTACTTTTGAGATAAATGAAATTCAGCTTTCAGTAGTAGATCTGGATAGATCTCCTTCTTCTCAACAGTTGATTTCCAAACTGGCAGGTTCCCAGTTTTTTACAATTGTTAATCGATCATTTTCTAGTGAAAAATCCCGTGACCTTATATTAAAAGGTAAAGCTGACGCCTCTTTACAAATTCCAGCACAATTTGAATCTGCTTTAAATCGGAATGGTAGGGGCCAGGTCTTTATGCAAATTAATGCCATTAATCAAAATGCTGCCAGTTTAACCCAGGTCTATCTTAATTCGGTAATCAATGACTTTGCCGGTCGAAAATTATCCCAAAAAATTAAGATTCAAGGGCAGCCGACCAACTATAAAAACATTAATACTCATGTTTCCTACTGGTTCAATCCTGAGATGAATTATAAATTCTATATGGTGCCGGGAATTTTATCTATTTTGGTTACTATCATTGGTATGTTTCTTACAAGTATGACCATTGTCAAGGAAAAAGAAGTTGGCACAATTGAGCAGGTTAATGTTACACCGGTAAAAAAGGTTCAATTCATATCCGGAAAATTAATACCGGTCTGGATTATTGGTATGCTGGAAATGGCTTTTGGTCTTCTGCTAGGTAAATTATTGTTTAATATTCCAATAGCAGGATCATATTTTCTGATTTTTCTCTCAGTTGGTATCTATTTGATAGTTGCATTAGGGTTTGGTCTCTTAATATCTACAGTCGCTAATACTCAGCAACAGGCCATGTTTGTCTCCTTTTTCTTTATGATTGTTTTCATTTTGATGAGCGGGTTATTTACACCTCTCGAAAGTATGCCTATATGGGCTCAGAAACTCGATCTGATTAATCCTCTTATGTATTTTATTAGAATTATGAGAATGCTGTTCTTAAAAGGGAGTTCGATTTCAGATATTCATCAGCCTTTGTTGGCTTTGTTAATATATGGTGGTTTCATTTTGGGTCTTGCAAACTGGCGATATCGCAAAACTCAATGATTTTAATTGGTAGCTGTAAAATATTTGGAAAATTACTTAAAGAAAAGAATTCCACATAATTAAAGACATCAAAAATGTGTTTCAAAAGTTGACTAAAAAGGTTATATTTTAGTGAATATTTATGAGGTGAGTATGAAAAACTTGCCAATTGGCATTCAGCTGGATTTTGATGATAGAAATATTATTGATTATAAGATTAAAGAAATTTAAGAGGAGTTGAATTTTCAAATTCAATGCATATTTTATGCGCTAAGTTATAGTTTTATTATGGCAATAACCCTGTAAAAATCAGATAGGATAATGTTATTAGTTTTTATGGTATGAGTCTTTTGATAATTTAGTCTTTTGGAGGGAAAAAAATTTTGAAGTTTGGCAGAAAAAATATTTTGCTTATCATTATTCTGCTTTTGATAGTGATGGTGAATGGTCAGAATCTTAATAATCCTAGACCCAGAGTTGGAATAGCGCTATCAGGAGGCGGAGCTCTTGGTCTTGCTCATCTGGGAATGCTCAAAAAAATTGATTCTTTAAATATTCCTGTAGATTATATCGCAGGTACAAGTATGGGTGGCTTGGTTGGAGGGCTTTATGCGTGCGGGTATTCTGCTCTGGAGATTGAAAAAATTGTCAAAGATTTAAAATGGGAAGAGTTATTTAGAGACACACCTTCTAGAGAACATTTACCCTATTTTGTGAAAAAAGATCTCCACAAATTTCAATTTAAAGTCAACATGAATAAGTATCGTCCTGAATTGCCGGGACTAATAAATGGCCAGAAAATCGAGTTGTATATTTCAAGGCTGGTTTACGACCATCTAGATACTAGAAATTTTGACAATTTGCCTATCCCTTTTCGATGTGTAAGTGTTGATATTGTTTCAGGATCTGAAGTAGTTCATAGAAAAGGAAATCTTGCCCGGGCTATGCGAGCTACAATGTCGGTTCCCAGCATCTTTGCACCTGTTAAAATGGGTGATTCATTATTAATTGACGGTGGTTTATTAAATAATATACCAGTTGATGTGGTTAAAAATATGGGCGCTGATATTGTTATTGCCAGCAGTGTGAAAACTCCTTCAAAAACTGTGGATAAACTCAATAATCCCCTGGAAGTTATCAGCCAATCTTATAACATTATCAGAAATAAAGCAATCCAGGAAAAAGGGAATAAAGCAGATCTTCATTTAAGTACATTAATAGAAGATCAAAGGGCCTTCAGCTTTGATAGCAAGAAAACAGATGCTATTATCAAAAGAGGCGAGCAGATTGCCAATCGCTATATAGATGAACTTATTCAAATAAAGAAGAAAAATAATCTTGAAAAACTTACTATTGATGATCTTCTTTCTAAAAACTATATATTGGCTAATATTAAATTTACCGGCAATTTATCAATTCCCGACTCCAGTATTATTAATAAATTGTCGATCAGAACGGGAAACATTCTCAGAAAACAAGATGTTAATTCTGCTCTAGAATCGCTAAGAAACACAGGCTGGTTTAGTAAAATCGATTATAAATTGACGGAGATTGGCAATAATAGTATTGGTCTTCAATTCAAGGTTAAAGAAAGCGAAAAACCATATATTTTTAGTATTAGGATTAATGGTAATAAAAAGCTGCCCTTTGGCTTTATTTATAGAATGTTGGGAATCAAGCCCGGGGAAAAATTACAATTGGGTATTTTAGAAAATAGAATCAGCTTGCTATATGGACTGGAATATTTTAAGAAGATCAACTATGATATTGAGAAGGTAGATTTTAGAAAAATTAAATTAGATATCAATGTTCAGGAAAGTTCTTTTAGAAAATTGCGGCTAGGATTGCGCTATGATAATAATTATGGATTCGTAGCAAATTTGAGCAGTCTTCAGAATAACTTTATTTTTCCCGGTTTAAAAGCAACTGATGAGCTCCATTTTTTGGGTATATTCCGTCTAAAAAATAAAATATATTATCCTTCGAGAACTTTTAGCCAGCCTTTTTATCCTTTCTTTCACTTTGACTATAAAATCATTCCCCGCTCAATTTATCACCAAAATGGATTTAAAATCGCAGAATATGATCATAAAACTATAAATATTGGGGGAGGAGCCGGATTTGTATTTAATAATTCTCTGAATGCAGAAATAAGTGCAAACCGGGAATACATAAATATTGAACCTGAAATCCAACTTCCTGATACTTCATTTTATCCTTCTTGGAAAACTACTCTTGATAAAATAAACTTGACTTTGAATTATGATGATCTGGATAATTCTATCAATCCAGAATCCGGGCTTGCTATTGAAGGCGGCCTGGAATATTGTGATTATTTCGATTTGATTGAAAGTGAGGAACAGTATTATAAATTTCATATAAAAGCCGACCTTTTTTATACACCGGTTGAATTTCTAACAATTAGCAATAGCTTCTACATGTTTCAAAGTAGTTCGGGGACACCTAATTATAAGGGGGAATTCATAGGTGGACCAGATAATTTTATAGGAGTTAAGTATAATCAGTTTATAGTTAAAAATTTCAGATCATTGAGTACATCGCTAGAATTTCACCTTCCCGAAGAATTTTCTATTAAGTTTTTGGGAAATTACGCACTGGAATGTGAACATTCTGATATTTATGTACTGGATAATTATGAAAGTCTAGCGCCAAGATTAGGTGTAGGAATCGGTGTCAAAAAAGAATTACCTATTGGCCCGTTTGAGATAATTTTTGCCCGTGGTCCCAAGGGGTTTACCTCGGAAAGACGAGTTCAATCAGTCTTGTATATCAAAGCCGGGTATAAGTTTTGATCAATTTTTGTCTAAATAGATTTAAGCCCACTCAAAAAATTTCACTGATTAGATTAAAAAATATAATATAGACCTACTTGCTATAATTAAATTATATGAACATTTTTAGCAATTAAATATCATTGCTATATAATAATATTTACTAATTAACATTGATTATTAACAAAATTCAATAATAATTATATTTTTTCTTGATATTTTAATAGTAAGAGGATAAAATTGTAGTTATATTTTTTAAGAGAAATCTTTTACAAGTTGTGATTTTTTTAAAAATATTTAAGTTATTAATGGGGAAGGGGTATAATATCGGCTTAATTTATTGAAATTATCAGGTGAAATAGTTTAACTCTATTGGCTAGGTTAATTTTACTGAATTCTCAGAATTGTAAGGGAAATATTATCAATAAAATAGTTAAATTAAATCTACTGAGGAGTAAATTTAAAAATGAAAAAGGGAAATGATCTTTGGGAAGAATATTGCGGGTTTTTTAATAAAAGCTTTCAAGAACAATTGCAATATAATAATGAAAAGCTACAGAAACATTTTGCCCGCTGGAAAAATACTAAAATGGCTGCGGAATTAGCTCCAGATGCAAAAGATTTTGAAGAAGTTCCGTTAACAGATTATAGTGATTATCCTATTTTACACGAATTTGGTGAAAAAGTGAAAAAACTCAGTAAAACCATTTCTCAAAGAAATGATGAGTTATTATGGGATTATTACAAACGCATTAGTGGACAGGTATCTTCCATGCTTGATGAGTGGTTACCTGGTGACTATAGTTATTGTGGTAAAACATCGGGTACAACAGGTCAATCAAAGTGGTTTGCCTATACTAAAGAGTTCGAACAACAGCTTATGATGGATTCAATTGCCATCGTAGTAATAGGTGGAAGTGAGGAGTGGGGAACAACTAAAGTTGAGCCAGGAGATAAAATTCTAAATATTCTGGCACCGCCACCTTATCCAGCAATGATAACAGGTCGAGCCTGGGACGATGTTTTTAACCTGGTACCTTCTCAGAAAACCATGGAATCAACTTCTAACATGCTTCAAAAGATAACTCTTATTGCAGAAATGATAAAAGATGGGGAAAGATTTGATGGTTTTGGTGGTGTGGCTTCTCCTTTAAAATTGATTTGTGATTACCTAAAAAATCCGGATGAATTATTTAAAAATTATTATCAATCCCTAAATTTTGGTGCTTTAAAAATATATTTATTTATAAAATATCTTAAAGCCAGGTTATTTAAAAATGAGGACCGAAAATTGAGAGATTTACTGCCTTTAAAAGGAGTGGGAATTGCCGGAGTTGATGCAAAATTGTATTTCAATTATTTAAGAGAGCAATTTGGTTTTGATCCTCTTAACGGTTACATAATTTCAGAACTTGGAATTGTGATGTATGGTCGACCAGAGAACAAACGCTATTTGGTGCCTACATTGCGTTCTTGCTACTTTGAATTTCTTGATGAAAAAGGTGAAATAAATAAGTTAACAGAAGTAAAAAAGGGTCACACTTATGAATTAGTAGGTACTTCTTTTGGCTCCATGTTGATCCGATATAAAACAGGTGATATTTTTCGGGTCGTTGATATTAAGGATAATGGAATGCCGATTTTTGATTGTGAAGGAAGAAAGGAAAATTGGCTGGACTTTTTTGGCTATTTTCGTGTTTCAGAGCGGTTAATGACCGAAGTTGTACTGGAAACCGGCCTGGATGGATTTGAAAAATGGTCAGCATATAAAGTTACCAATCCCAGAGAAAAGCTACGTGTTCTAATGGAAAATGTCTGGAATTGTCAACCGTCAGAAGCTGCAGAAAGATTTTTTAAGGCTCTCAAGAAAAAATCACCATATTTTAATAATTACCTGGAAGATTTCAATATCAATGATCCTGAAGACATAATTACAGTAGAATACCTGGACGATGGAACTTTTATGCGCTATATAATGAGCAAGAAAAAAGAAGGTGTTGCTCTGGGACAGATTAAACCGCCCAAAATAATATCTATGGATGAACAAGAACTTGTGGAAAAGTTGAGGAATATTTAATGTATAATTTCCAGTTAATTCCCTGGACATTTCAATATCTTATTGGAAGTTTGATTGTGCTTGTCCTATCGATATATTTAATAGGGAAAAATAAGGGGAGCTGGATCTATCGTGTATTTTTTCTCTATGGCCTTTCATTGGGACTATGGCAATTATTTGCTTTCTTTCATCGCAATGCACCAAATTCAGAGATTTCCAGTATATTTCTCGGTCTTGACTATTTTATGATTTCTGTGAGCGTCCCGCTTCTATTGCTTATGTTCCTATTATTTATTTCCTATAAATTAAAGTATATCACAGTTGTTATACCAGCTATTATATTAGGACTTTATATTTGTTTTTTTCATCCCTACGAAATTATCTGGGCTGGAGATAAATTGGGATGGACTTATAAATTATCCAAAAATATTTTTCTTACTTATTACACAATTGTCGGCTCCTATTTTTTAGCTACAATTATTACAGGAATTCGACTTATTGGCAGATCAGCGGGAATTACCAGAAAAAAGCACACTATAATCTTAATTGGATTTTTGATCAGTTCGACAGGATTAATGGCATCCAATATCTGGCTTGGAGAGCATACTCAAGTGCCTCCACTAGGCGGAGTTTTTGCTACTCTTATGTTTTTGATTATTGCCTTTGCTATTAATTTACCTGATCAGCCAATTAGCTCAAATAAATCTCTGGACTACCTGGAATCAGCTTATTTAGAATTTTTGAATAAATTGAAAAAAATCATTCCTGGCCGAGAACTGGGGGAAAGCAGTTTTAAATTCAGAGATTATATTGATGCTATGGGCATGAAAAAACTGATAAGAGTAATTGATAACAATCAACTAGTTTTTGCACCTGAGGCTATTGATGAACATCAAATCAAAATTATTCCTGATAATATTCTAAAGGTTATGAAAAGATTTGAATGGTTCGATAAATCAATTCAGGAATTTACTACTCTGCTGGTCAGATCTTATGATATTTTAAGGATTAATTCTCGACCAGAAGCTGATGAGTGGTTTCAAAATATTATCAAAAAGCATGGTGGCTTTGTATATGGGACTGGAATTTTCTCAAAATTGCCGGAGCGATTGATTCCAGAACTTTATAAACAGATGGAAAAAGGTAAATGCCAGGTGTTTCTGGAAAATCATGAAAAAGCATATCAGCAACTCAATGCAGCCAGCGAAAAAGGACTTCAGGGTTTATGTCTTACCAAGTATGATCCTGATCGATTAAGGAATAAGTACGATTTTAATAATGTAAAGATTACATGGTTAACTTTTCGTTCAAGTAAAAATGAATCTACTCTATCGCCAAAAAATATTGTTCAAATTCAGAGATCGATCACTGAAAATATTAACAATTATCCCAGTATGGTCATTTTAATCGACTGTTTGAGAGAAATTAACGTGGCCAATGGTATTGAGAACACTATAAAATTTGTAAGATTCCTTAAATCTATTTGTAAAAACCATCTTGCCAATTTGTTAATTATTTTGAATTTGGGAAAATATTCGACTGAAGATAAACAAAGAATCGCTGAAATATTGGACTTAAAATTACCAGGCAAAAGTGACAATGAAACTGAAGAAAAAACATAAAGGATAGGGCATGAATGATAAAAGGACCTGCAATAGCTGTAAAAATAGAGGTGTCTATTGGATTTTGGCTACGCCAATGTTGATCACCCTGGTTCTAGTCTCGATTGCCCTCTGGCAATTTACTCCTGTTTTAACCATTATTTATGTTGCTCTCTGGATATTTGCCAATTTTTGTGAAGGATATTGTTGTGCTGACCTTCAATGTCCACTTGCCGGGAAATGGTGTCATCCGATCGGAGCATTTATTTTCAGCAGTTTTATTTATGAAAAGTTTTTTTATAATGGAATTGATGAATCTCGCCAGGGCTTAAATATGTTCATGGAATTGGGGTCAACCTTTGTGATTATTATCATCATTCTTTTTCCTATCTATTGGCTGTATAGTTTAAATCCTATTTTTGGAATTGGATATCCTTTATTGTGTTTAACTTATGCTTATTTCCATTTTTGCCTGATCTGCATGGATTGTCCTGTCAGTGATAAATGCATAACTAAGGAAGTCCGCAAATACATTTGCTGGAGAAAAGATGAAATACATTAAGAACCTTTATCAAGAAGCAAAAAGAAGGGATCTATATCCTGATATACCTGTTGTAAACGATATAGCCTATCCTGAATTGACTCTCGCACCTGATAAAAAATTTTTATGCTTTTGCTCGAATAATTATCTAGGTCTCTCAGTTCATCCCGAGGTGAAAAAAGCCGCAATTGAAGCCGTAAAAACCTATGGAATCGGAACCTGTGAATCTAGATTAGTTGCGGGCAATTTACATGTTATAGAAGAACTGGAACAGGCTATTTCAGATTTTAAGAATACTGAAGATGCACTTGTGTTTTTAAGTGGCTTTATGGCCAATATTGGAGCCATTCCAGCAATTATGGACAGCTATCGAGCTTATGACCTTCCTAAAATTGAGAATGATAACAATCTGATAATAAAAGACATCCTCGCCCATACCAGTATTATTGATGGCTGCAAGTTGAGCCAGTCCAATACTAAAAGCTATCTCCATAATGATATGGAGCATCTAGAAAAAATTCTACGCCGCAATAAAAATAAACGGAAATTGATTATTACCGATGGTGTTTTTAGTATGGATGGGGATATGGCACCTCTTGATAAAATTGTTGCCCTTGCCAAAAAATATAATGCCATGACTATGGTTGATGACGCTCATGCTACTGGAGTTATTGGTGAGAATGGCCGGGGAACACCGGAACATTTTGGCGTTGAAGATGAAATTGACATTGTCATGGGAACTCTGAGTAAAGCAACAGGTGGCCTAGGCGGATTTATAACTGGACCCAAAGAAGTCATTGAAATGCTCAAAGTCAGAGCTCATTCCTATGTTTTTACATCGACACTTCCGCCTGAACAGGCTGTTGCCATGCGGACGGCTCTCAAAATAATTGAAGAACAACCCGAATTAAGAATAAATTTGCACAAAAATGTAGGACTTTTACGGTCTGGACTGAAAAAAATGGGTTATAACATTCTAAATAGTGAAACCCAGATTATTCCAATTTTCATTGGTAATAATAAGAAAAGCATTAAATTATCCCGACAACTTTACAAGCATGGAATTTTAGCAAGTGCCATCCGTTATCCAGCAGTTTCAGCAGACCAGAGCAGAATTCGTCTTTCCGTTATGGCAACTCATACAGAAACACAGATAGAGAAGGGCCTAAAAATACTGGAAAAGTGCGGAAAAAAGGTGGGAATCATTTAATAAGGAGCAAGTTGAATGAATATTTGGCCAATCACATCGTTAATTCCCGGATTGATCCACTTATTTTTAGCCGGTTATGTTTTTAGTAAAAATTATCGTAAGCGTTCAGCAATGATATTTTCTCTTTTTGCTATTTCACTGGCAATCTGGTCATTTTCTGAATTTGGGCACAGAATAGCGAATACAAAAGAAGTGGCCAATATATGGATGAAAATAGGAGGGATTGGGTGGTGTTTTATGCCCAGCTTATGCTTTCATTTTGTGATGGTTTTTACACGAAAACATGAAAACAGTAACAAAATCATGAATTATCTGGGAATTTATTTGCCTCCCGCTATTATCTATTATCTTTTTCTCACTACAAATTTGATCTATATCAAAGAACCTGTCAAAAAATATTTTGGCTATACTGCTGTTCCCGGCCAATTTGTTTGGTTATATGCTGGCTATTACACAATTTTATATTTGTTAATTTTTTACTTATTGATTGAAGTTGTTCACAAAGAAGCTGGCATTAAGAAAAAGCAGGCTCAGCCTATATTAGTTGGTAGTGGAATCTATATTTTGTTGAGCACTACTACAAATATCATTTTGCCTGAATCCAGTATTTTGATACCTGAGCTGGGAACTTTTTTTAGCATAATTTGGGCAATTTCTGTCTTTTATTCCATGCATCAGTATCAATTATTTGAACTAGAACCCTCTCTGGAAAAACATATAAAAACACCCCAAAAATATGAACTTAAAGAAGGGCAGGCTTACTATGTCTTAGAAGATGAAGAAAAGTTATATGAAATTTTTTATGATAAGGTAGTGCACGGTTCACATGGACTGTGCATTACAAAATATTCGTCAGAAAGAATTCGAAATAAATATAATATTTCCAAAACACCTATTCTACAATTAACTTATAGGGATGATAGACCAAATGCAGCTTCGCCTGCTGATACTGATGGAATTTATTCCATGGTATCGAAATTTATTAACAAAACAGGAAGAGCATGTATATTATTGGACTGTTATCATGAAATCCAGATTGTCAATGGGCCATTAAAAGGGGAAGAACTCCTCACGAAAATCAAGGACCTTTGTTTTAATACTGGGTCTAATGTTTTGATAACTGTTGATGCTAGCATGTTGGATAGTGACTTGCTGGCTGAATTTCAAATTATCTGAGGTATTTTCTTGGATTTACCGCATCATTTAATTTTTGTTTTCAGTATTATAATTTTGATTGCAACAACCATTTTTGCCTTTTATTCCTTTATTACAGCTCGATTTAAAAAAGGGGCAATTGGAAGGCAGATAATGGTGGCAGGTGTTCTTGTATTTTTTGTGACTGTTCTAATCGATGATCTGGATCTATGGTTTTACAATAAAGATATAATAAGTGGCTGGGTATTGTTTAGCATTTGGATAATGAGTTTGCTAGTCATTATTATCGGTAGTTTGAGAACCTGGAAAGGCATTCAAAAAGTCTATGATTATCCACTTATTGAGCTGGCTATTCAAATTCCTGAAGCCCAGCACCATTTAGTGGGAATTGTTATCCTGGTTGTGTCTTTACCTGTAGATCTAGTAAATCTTATCTTTTATCAAAATTCTTCGGCCTGGTTAACAGTTATCAAAATGAGCCTGTGGTCGCTTGGTTTTTTGATTTTGGCATTAAGTGCAAGTGTAGAATATAGATCCATAGAATCGACTGAAAGATACAAGCCAAAGGATGACACAACTTCCTTACCTAAAGAGAAATTATCTACTTTACGGGATGACATTGTATTGACCTATGCATTTGGCTATGTAATAAACTCTTTTCTCTCGTCAGTTACTCCGATATTAGGAACAAAAGTTATTCAGAACACACTAAAAAGCTGGGAAGAGGAACATCCAGTCCTTTTTGAAGGCTTTAAAAAGAAAGATAAATGTCGCATTTTGATCTCCAGCTTGATCACCAATCTGGATAGAATTTATGAGAAAGAAAGATTTTCTATTATAATGGATGAATATTCTCGCTTTCTTTCTCATCTCGTCGATCTTGTCAGCAAAGTTACAACACACCAGTCGGCTGATAGAATTTTGAAAGATAGCTATGAAAAGCTGGAAAAAAGAAATCTGGACCATCCGGTTGAGGCCAATATTCTCCAATTAATTCCCCCTGGTCTATTAGAAGACAAAAAGTTGGGACTGCTATCCAAAGAACAATTGGAAAAAAGAGTTAGAGCAAGGACTATTGAGCTAAGGCAAAGCAACCGACAACTAAAAGCTGAAATCGAAGAGCGTAAAGAGGCTGAAAAAAAATTAAAAAAATCACTTCAAGAAAAGGACGTCTTGTTAAAGGAAATTCATCATAGAGTTAAAAATAATTTGCAGGTAATTTCCAGTCTCTTGAATTTACAATCCAAAAAAATTGATAATCCTGAGGCGCTGGCTGCTTTTTCAGAAAGTTGCGATCGAATCCGTACAATGGCCTCAATCCATAATCAGCTTTATCGTTATGAAAATTTAGCAGAGATCAAATTCGGTAAATATATTGAGGAATTAACAAATTATTTATTTCGTTCTTACAGCTTGCTGGGGAGCAAGATAGACCTTGATATCACTGTAGATGATGACATTTCTTTAGAAGTCGGAACAGCAATACCCTGTGGCCTGATTATTAATGAATTGATTACCAATTCATTGAAATATGCTTTTCCTGATCGTGGAGAAGGAAAAATTGAATTGACTTTGCGAGAAGTGGAAAACGGGAATTTAAAACTGATAGTTAGTGATAATGGTGTGGGACTTCCATCTGATTTTTCCCCTCAAAACAATTCAACATTAGGAATGCGGCTGGTCAGAAGACTGATAGATCAATTGGAAGGGACATTTAGTTTTGATAATAAGAATGGGGCAAAGTTTGTAATAAATTTTCCTGCAGAATAAACTTCTGCAAGGGGTAAAGTTAAAAATGAAAGGGGTTTTATGGTTGTTGAGAAAGCCAAAATTCTGATAGTGGAAGATGAATCAGTTACTGCCATGGAAATTGAGGACAAGTTAACCAGTCTTGGCTATAATATTTCGGGGATAGTGTCAAGTGGGGAACAGGCCCTACAGAAAGTCAAAAATAATGAAGTTGATCTTATTCTCATGGATATCAAGTTAAAAGGTGACCTAGATGGCATTGAAACTGCCAAAATCATCCATAAAGAGCATAATCTGCCCGTTGTCTATCTGACTGCTTATGCTGATGAAGGTATGATGCAGCGAGCGAAAACTACCGAACCTTATGGGTATTTGCTGAAGCCTTTTAAAGAGCGGGAAGTACAGACTCAAATTGAGATTGCTATCTACAAAAATAAGATGGAAGAAGAGCTCTACAAAATCGATAAGCTGGAATCAATCGGTGTTCTGGCTGGCGGAATTGCTCATGACTTCAATAATTTGCTTACCATAATAATGGGTAATATCCAGCTTTCAAAAATGTATACAACCAGTGAGGAAGTTCTGGAAAAACTACAGGAGACTGAAAAAGCCTCAATGCGGGCTAAAGATCTCACTCAGCGGCTATTATCGCTGGCCAAAGGCGGATTATCAGAAAAAGAAGTAACTTCAATCAGTAAAGTTATTAAAGAAACTTCGGAACTAAGCCTTTCTGGATCCAATGTTGACTATGAATTTGATATTCCCAATGATCTATGGCTTGTGGACGCCGATGAAGGCCAGATCAGTCAAGTAGTACAAAATCTGGTGGTAAATGCTGATCAGGCTATGCCCCTTGGTGGTAAATTGCGGATAGGTGCCGAAAATGTAGTCATAAAAGAAGAAGACAGCCTACCCTTAGAAGAAGGAAAGTATATTAAATTAACTTTTCAGGATCAAGGCGAAGGTATTCCTCAAAAGCATATTAAAAATATATTTGATCCCTATTTTACAACCAAAAACCGTGGCGTTGAAAAAGGTACGGGGCTGGGACTATCTGTATGCCATTCCATTGTTAAAAAACATGAAGGCTATATTAATGTTAATTCAGAAGTTGAAAAAGGGACTACCTTTTATGTCTATTTGCCGGCTTCCAAACAGCAAAAGATTTCGCCGATCCAGTCAGAACAGGATACAGTTTTTGGCAAAGGACGTGTTCTGGTAATGGATGATGATGAAATGGTGCGCAATATGGCCCGGGAGATTATTGATTATCTGGGATATTCAACAGATTTTGCTACCAATGGATCAGAAGTTGTCACTAAATATCAAAATGCCCGGGATAATAAACGATCCTATGATATTGTTATTCTGGATTTGACTGTCCGGGGAGGTATGGGGGCAAAAGATACAATATCAAAACTCCTGGAAATTGATAGGGAAGTCAATGCTATAGTAACTAGCGGTTATTCCAACGACCCCATTATGAATAATTATGAAAAATATGGATTTAAATCTGCTTTTGCCAAACCCTATCAGATCAAAAAATTATCACAGGTTCTCTCGAAACTGTCGATTGATTAATGAGATGAGGAGTATCTGTGGCAGAAGGAGTAAAAAAAGTAATAGTGAAAATATATAACAAAATTTAGATTTTGTCTTTGATCATCTTTATATATTGAGGGTTAGTACCACAGCAACCACCGACAACATCCACGCCTGCTTCTTTTATTTTGGCAATATTATCCGAATAAAAATCAACCTCTTCTGGATAAACTATCCGTTCGCCTTTGTGTTCAGGAATACCAGCATTAGGTTGCACCATTACGGGAGTATCGATCACTTCTCGAATTTCTCGGGCCAGATCGACCATATCCTCACTCCCGATTGAACAATTTGCACCAACTACTTCGGCCCCAGCCGCAAGCAATTGCTTCAGCGAATCCTCAACACGATTCCCCATAACGGTTACAAAACCCTGAGGTTTGCGCTCGAACGTCATAGTAGCGAAAATAGGGAGATTACAAGCGCTTTTGACTCCTTTGATAGCGGCTAGCATTTCTTTGAGATCAAACATAGTTTCAATCAAAATAATATCCACGCCACCATTGGTCAAATATTCGGCCTGTTCTGCGTAATTATCAGAAACCTCTTCAGGTTCCTTGGGACCTAAAGGCTTGAGCATGTAACCAGTCGGACCAAGATCGCCGGCAACAAATAGGTCGCCGCCAATTTCCCGGGCAATCTGGGCTGCATTATAATTGATCTCTTCTGCCTGTTCCAGCAGATCAGCTTTTTCCAGTTTCAAAGGGGAACCGCCAAAAGTATTAGTAGTCAGAATGTCAGCACCAGCAGTAACATAGGCCTGATGAACTTCCTTTAGAATATCCTGTTTTTCAATATTGCAATATTCTGAAACCTTGTCACTATCCAGACCCTTATCTATGAGCATAGTACCCATAGCACCGTCAAAAAGCAGACCTGATGCTTTAATTTTCTCTAAAATATCCATAATGTTCCTCATTTATCCAGGCTAAACGCCGGGTTTTTATGCTGTGCCCTGTGGCTTGGGAGGATTGCCTTCAAAGGGGAGTTTCTTCTCTGGTAATTTGATTTCTCCGTGTTGTGATTCATAGCGGGAAATATTTTCCTTGAGAGTATAGAGAAGGGTTTTAGCGTGCGTAGGAGTCATAATAATTCTGCTTTTTACATTGGCCTTTTTTACTCCCGGCACAATGCGGGCAAAATCGATCACAAATTCTGCATTGGAATGGGAAATAACTGTAAAATTACTATAATTACCATCAGCCTTATCTTCGGAAAGCTCTATTTGAAGTTGTTTATTTTTCTTTGGTTTATTTTTGGACATGGTGGGTTCCTCAATTAATTGTCATTGTCTTAATCTTCGTCTTCATCCTCATCGTCCTCTTGAGCCCGTTTCCGTCTTTTACGATCAGCTTCATCCTCGTCCGGGCTGTCGTCCCAGTCTTCTTCCAGGGCAACATCATCACTAAAGATGTCCCAATCGTCATCCGAAACTGTTCCATCTACACGTTGTTGATGAAGTTCGGCATCATTTTCAAATTCATCAAAGGAATCCCGAAAAGTATCGTGCTTGGTTGCACTTGATCCCGGCATACTATCTTCCTCATCCATATTAAGTAGTTCTTCATCGATCTTACCACCATAAGTTTCAATAGCGGAAAAGTCGATGTCGTCGATAATATCTTCATATAGTAACATTTCGAGAAAATCCTGATACTGAGGTTGCTGCCATTTTGTTTTGCAATAGGGGCAGACCAGGGATTTTGTGATATCTTCCTCAATGTCAAGCTCTTCTCCACAAGCTGGGCATATTAAATCTTCCATTCTTACCTCTTTCTTTTTTTGCGGTCGTTAATATAAGCGTATGGTATATACCCGTCAAGTATTTTCTGTAAAAAAATTTGGAATATGACCTTTTTGCTATCCTTCAAAAAAATGTTGCGAAGATAAATTCTCGTCAAGTACTGCGCAAAAAAATCCTGCTAATTGCTCTGATTAGAAAAAAAAGTTACAGAAAAAAATATACAAGATCTTTTGGGATAATGGTTGGTAAGCGCTGCATTTTTTTGCAATAATCGGCAAAAAATAATTGATATTTATCCTCAAAATTTTGTATCTTATACTTACGAGTAACTTACGATTTGCTTTAAAAAGGAGACAGAAATGACAGGATTATCACCAAAGAAACAGAATTTTTTGGATTTCGTTAGCGATTTTATTGATAGTAATGATCGCTCGCCAACTTACCATGAGATCATGGAAGGGCTGCAATTTAGTTCGCCGGGAACAGTGGACTGGTATGTCAGAGAATTGGAAGAAGCAGGCGTTCTCGAGCGCACCAAAGGTCCCAATGGAAAGCGGGCCCTTACAATTCCGGAACAGTATGAAGCGGAAACCCTGCCTTTGTTAGGCCGCATTGCTGCTGGTAATCCTCTGGAGGCTGTGGAAGACCGCGAAGAAATCGAAGTGCCAGCTTCCTATATTCGGGATAATAACTATGTCCTGGAGGTTAAAGGAGATTCCATGCTTGAGGATAATATTCAAGACGGAGATTTTGTCATTATCCAGCAGCAGGATACAGCCAATCCTGGTGAAACTGTGGTAGCTCTGATCAATAATGAAGCCACACTCAAGAAATATTACCCCCGTCCGAATCATATTGAACTGCAGCCGGCTAATCCCGATTATGAACCGATCATTGTCGAACCCCAGGAAGATTTTCGAATTCAGGGAGTTGTTTTATATGTCTTTCGCAGTTATGATCGGGCTCCTGCTGGCTGATATTGACTTAAGTGATCTGGTTGAGTTGTCGAGTTGCAAAGCTGTAGAGTGGTTGAGTGGGGAATTGGTCGAGTGGTTGAGTGGGAAAGTGGCAAAGTGGGGAAATGGTGGTAGCACTAATATAGATTTTTGGGAAAAGTTCATTATTTTTGGAATTGATTAGGAAAATGATGCTATTGAAAAAAAATACAAGATTGTGGGAATCATCACCTCCAGATTCAGAAAATTATTCTACATCTCAACCACTTTTCCACTCAACAACTTTCCCACTCGACTAATCTAGCAAAACCACGAAATATTAATAAAAAATATGGGTCTAAAATGGGAAAAATGAAAAATCGCTTTGAAAATTTAGATGTGTGGAAGCAATGTCGTTCTATACGCAAAAATGTGTGGAATCTTTGTAAAACTTTGCCTTCAGACGAAAAATATATGTTGAAGAATCAAATGATTAGAGCCTCTCGGTCTGTTACTGCAAACATAGCGGAAGGATATGGAAGGTATCATTATCAAGAAAATATTCAATTCTGCCGTCAGGGTAGAGGTTCATTGTATGAATTAATTGACCATGTGTTAGTTGCTCAGGAATGTAATTATATAAATGAAAATCAAGCCAAAAAATTACTAAAAGAACTTGAGACTGCTATTCGGCTGATGAATGGTTATATTAAATATCTTAGATCAAAGAAAAATGAAAAATAATGAATTTTCCAGATTTAGTCGAGTTGCAGAGCTGTAGAGTGGTTGAGTGGGGAAGTGGCAAAGTGGTAGTTATAGGAAAGGTTAACGATTATTGATTCAAGCATAAAATTGAGTCTGGTAAAAAATATAAAACCAGGGATATTTTTAATTCTAGAAAGAAAAAACTACTTCGCAACTTTACCACTTTTCTACTCGACAACTCAACCAATAACCCAAAAATAAGGTTTGAGAGAAAAGAATGGATCGATCAATATTTCATTTCAGAATCAAAGATTTTCCCATCCAGACTGAGCGTCTGATCGATGCTGAGCTGCGGGATAATCCTCTGGCCATAGTTTCTTCCAATCACCAGAACGGAACTGTGGTAGCTCTGTCCCAGGAAGCCCGTTTAGAAGGACTTTATCAGGGGATGCGCACTTCTTGGGCTCGAAAAATGAGTTCCGGTGTGCAGCTTTTACCTTACAATTCTACTCTATATTCCCGCATGCACCGTTATATTTATAAATTTCTGGCCTCGTATTCACCGATAGTGGAACCAGCCAGTCCGGGTCAGTATTATCTCGATATGACCGGTATGGAGAGTATCTACAGAAATCTGGACAATACCGGTTACACCATTACCAAAGAAATAAAATCTAAAGTCGATCTGCAGGGACAGCTGGGAATCAGCACAAACAAGCTGGTCAGCAATATCTCCACCCAGGTAATACCGGAGACTATTAACAAGGTTGATCAGGGACAGGAAGCCGATTTTTTGGCTCCGCTTCAGTCTCATATTCTTCCTGCTGTTCAGAATAATAGGGTCAGAAAAATAGTAGAATTCCTCTTTTTACAAAAGGTGGAGGAATTACAGCAAGTCGTAGAAAATGAGCAGGCCGGCCCTATTCTGTTTTCCAATAATTATAAACAACTGGCTATGGAATCCCATGGCCGGGACAATTCCGCAGTCAAACCGCCTCAATTCCAGGACCACATTATCAAGCAAACTATTTTGTCAGAAGATACGAATAACAGCGATATTCTAGAGGCAGTAATCATAGAATTGGCTGAACAACTTGGTTTTGAATTGCGCAAAAAGGCCCAGGTGGCTCGTTCGGTAATTGTGGAAGTTCATTACGCAGACGGCTACAAAAATTCTCGCAAAAGCAAACTTTCCCAAAACAATAATCAAGCCGTAGTCAAACTGTGTCGATCTCTTTTTGACAAAGCCAATTATCGGCGCAATCGAATCAGGGCTGTGATCGTCGATGCTTCTGAATTGGAACCCGCTTCTCGCCAGATCAATCTGTTTGAACAGCCTAAAGATGATGAAATTTCCAGGACTGTAGATAAAATTAGAAAAGAATATGGTTTTTCAAGCATAAAGACTGCGGCCAGTATGAATATTCCTAATCGTAATAATAGCGCTGGTGTTCTAGCCCGCTCTGGAGCCTGCTGTTAAACTATTTAAATACAGAGGAGCAATTTTTGTTCACTCATCTCAATGTTCACTCGAAATATTCTCGCATGCAGGGAATCAATGACCTGCGAAAAATTATTGAGCAGGTTAAGGCTATGGGTTTTTCGCACCTGGCACTCACGGAAGTGAATGGCTTGTGGGGCTTTATCCATTTTGTCCAAACTGCCCGGGAATATGACATTGCTCCCATTTGCGGGACTAATTTGATAACTGATGACCTGGATGTTGTTCTGCTGGTGGAAAATCAAAAGGGATACCAGAATCTATGCCGAATTTTGTCCGCCCGTCATGAAAGCAGTGAGCAAATCGCCACTACAATTATCCAGTATCATAAAGGTCTCTTTGTCCTTTCTCATCAAGAGCATGTTTTGCAAAAATTGCATTCTATAGTTCCCAATACTCATCTTTTTGTGGAGATGCGAATAGGAGAGCAGGAACAAAAATTGCAGAAAATTGCCCGGAAATATGATCTGGAAACTGTAGCAACTGGAGATGTTTATTTTTTGCGTCCTGAAGAGGCTCAGGCTCATAAATTATTACGGGCGATCGATAATAACACGACTCTTTCGCATCTGGACAGGAGTGAATACAAAGATGAACACCATTACCTGCAGAGTGAAAAAGAAATTTTGGCCAGTTTTCCCAATAGTTCCCAGGCGGTTAACAATGCCTATTATCTTGGAGAACAATGCAAGACAGACTGGAGTTTTGTAAATACAATTTTTCCCGGTTTAACTTTGAAGAAAAACCATCAGTCAAAAAATAAGTTGCGTAAACTGGTTTACCAGGGCGCCAAAAAACGCTACGGTGAAATCACGAAGACGGTCAAAAAACGCATAGAATACGAGCTATCAATCATTATCCCAAAAGGTTTTGCGCCTTACTTTCTGGTAGTCCGTGATATTGTCAAAAATGCTGATTCTGCCACCATTGGCCGGGGCTCAGGTGCTGCTTCTATAATTAGCTATTGTCTGTTTATCACCCAGGTTGATCCTATTAAATATAATCTGGTTTTTGAGCGTTTTATCCATCCTGAACGAGTGGATATGCCGGATATTGACATCGATTTTCCCTGGGATGAACGCGATGATGTAATCGAGTATGTCTTTGAAAAATACGGCCAGGAACGTACAGCCATGGTGGCTAATCAGGTCTTTATGAAACCTCGTTCTGCAGTCAGGGAAACGGGCAAAGTTTACGGCCTTTCCAATCAGGAGATTAAATCGATTACCAAAAGGCTAGGGTATCAACGAACAGCAGTTGATTTGCTGGAATTGATCAAAAATGATAAGCGCTTCCAAAATGTGGAACTCGATGAAACTCTAGAAAAAGTTGTGCGCCAAAGTCAAAAAATAGGCGGTGCCTTTCGTCATCCTTCGGTTCATCCAGGCGGAGTTATTATTGTTCCCCGGGAAATTCGAAAGCATGTGCCTGTTCTTACCGCTCCTAAAGGTGTTCAAATAGTGGAGTGGGAGAAAGACCAGGTTGAAGATTCGGGCCTGCTAAAAATAGATATTCTGGGTAATCGCTCACTGGCAGTAGTGAGAGATACGATCAAACAGCTGCGCAAATTTCGTGATATTGACCTCGACTATCATGAACTTGCTGCAGATGAAGACCAGGAAACTCGAAAGTTGATGGAATCGGGTAAAACAATGGGCGTCTTTTATATCGAAAGCCCGGCTACCCGGCAATTGCTGGCCAAATCAGGGCGAGCGGATTTTGAGCATGTGGTTATTTATAGTTCTATTATTCGACCGGCTGCCAATCGGTATACTAACATTATGCTGGAACGTATTCATGGAAAATCCTGGCAATTGCTACATCCCGATCTGGAATGGTTAAAGGAAAGTTATGGGATAATGGTTTACGAGGAGCAGGTGTCTATGACAGCCCGGCGGATTGCTGGCTTTTCATATTCTGAATCCGATTATATCAGAAAAGTGATCTCAAGGCCGAAATTGGCCCATCTGGTACCTGTCTGGAGGAGAAAATTTATTAAGGGCGCTATTCAGAATGGTTATT
>DATGCI010000080.1:0-2812 GCA_035312185.1 bacterium | reverse complement strand
TTGGTTGGGCAATCTCTACACCTCTTTTGACAAAGAGCAAACCAAAGCTCTTAGTTTGATTCCCTATGACTCAACCTTCAGTACAAATAATTATCAGCTACTGGATATCAAAATTCAGGGAGCTAAACGGCAGGTACAGCTTACTGAGGATGAGAATGTCATCATTTCTTTTAAAAAAGATAATTATGATCTGCTCCTGCCTCGCACCTATTCCCTCCAGGATTATTATAATATCAAGCGTGAACGAGAGCTAACTAATAGTTTCCGCAAAATTGTTCTTGAAGACCTTAAAACTGAGGACGAATCCGGTGGTGGGAAACTAGAAGTAATTGGAGCTGATATTGCCGGTCAACATGTTTCACTTCAGGTCAGCGGTAACGTCAATATTTCCGGTAAATTACAGAATCAGAAAAGAGACGAGGTTAGAACCAATTATTCAGGGAAAAGCACAACTTTTATTATTGATCAAAAGCAGCAACTCAACATCGAAGGAAAAATCGGTGACCGGATTAGCCTAAAAGTTGACCAGGACAGTGAGCGAGAATTCGACTTTCAGAATAATATGCGCATTCACTATACTGGCAAGGAAGATGAAATTGTTCAGCAAGTTGATGCTGGTAATATTAGTTTAACGTTACCAGGAACACAGTTTGTTACCTTTTCCAGTAAAAACAGTGGCCTTTTTGGGGTCAAATCACAGATGAAATTTGGTGGTTTTGATGTCACGACCATTGCCAGTGTTGAAAAAGGCCAAAAGGACAAGGTCAGTCTGGACGGTGGAGCGCAGTCCAGTGTTACCAAGATCAAAGATTATGAATATATGCGCAATGTTTATTTCTTTCTTGATCAACAATTTCGAGAGGATATGTGGAGTGGCTACTGGAATGGAACAAAATATATCTGGAGCTACGATCCCAATCGTGTAATCGCTGATCTGGAAGTGTATCGCTCTACCTATCAGGAGAATTCTGAAACCTTTATGGCTACTGCCTATGTTGATCCGGAAGCCGCCCAGTTAGATGAAGAAACAGCAGAAAAAACTATGTTCCGGCGCCTGGAAAAAAATGTTGACTATACTTACAACAAAAATTTGGGTTATATCCGCATGAATACCCAGTTGCAATCCGATGATGTTCTGGCTGTAGCCTACAGAACGGTCAAACAGGGTACAGAGCAAACAACCGAGGAATATGGCGATTGGAATAGAACTGCAGGTGATACAACTGATGTTGTTTTAAAATTGGTCAAGCCTCAGAATATGATGCCTTCTGATGATACCTGGCCCCTTATGTGGAAAAATGTTTATTATCTGGGCGCCCGCAATATTCAGAAAGAGGGCACAAAGATCAATATAATTTATACCGATGGTAAAACAGGTCATGATGAGCGCGATGCGGAGACTGGTGAAACTTTTCTCTACAAACTGGGTGTAGATGAACAGAAAAGCAGTGGTGAACAGGGGCAGGATGGAGAATTTGATCTCGATAATACTTCAGTGATTAAACTCTCTAATGGTGAAATCTGGTTTCCTTTCCTCCATCCCTTTCAGTACGGTGAAGATTCAAATTACGAAAAAAATCCTCGGCTGAGTGATAATTACGACTGCTCAATTTTCTATGATAAAAAATTACAAAACAACCAAAATGAAATCAGTGGTGAGTCCAAATTTGAAATCGAGTTTGAATCTGAAAAAAGAAGCTCTGTTTTGCAATTAGGTGCTATGGTCAAAGAAGGAAGCGAAACTGTAACTCTCAACGGTCAGGAACTGACCAAAGGTGTCGATTATACAATAGATTATTTCTCAGGAACTCTAACTCTACTCAAAGACGAAGCCACCAATCCTGATGCCAATCTGGATGTTAAGTATGAGAAAAACCAGATGTTCGAATTAAATAAAAAGACAATTCTGGGAACCCGTATTGAGCATCAGTTTGGCGATGACCAAAATAAGTTCATTGGTGGGACGGCTCTTTACTACAGCAAATCAGTGGTTGATGAAAAAGTTGATGTTGGTTATGAGCCTATGCGAAATTTTGTCTGGGATCTTAATGGTAAATATAAAGAGGAGTTCAATTTTATTACCAGGGCTCTTGATCGTCTTCCCCTTATAGAAACAAATAAGCCCACAACAATAGATGTTGAAGCCGAAATCGCTCGTGTAAATCCAAATCCTAACACAATTAACAATCCGGCTACTGGCGATAATAATGGTGTTGCTTTTATCGATGATTTTGAAGGTTCCAAAAGAACAACGCCGCCCTCGATAATGCGAAACTACTGGACTCTGTCTTCTGTTCCCATTAACCGGGAAGATAAGATGAGGGGCAAGCTAAATTTTTACAATCCCTGGCAAAGATATCCTACTCAGGAGATCTGGCCTAATAAGGAAACCAGTACTCAAGCCGGTAACAATCGTACTGATATTATGGTTCTGGATTTTGATCCGGAATGGGCCCGAGCAGTCGGTGTCAATGCCAATGATGCAACCAAACGTGAAGCCTGGGGGGGCACTTCCTATTTTCTGCGAGCTAGTGAAAGAGATCAGTCGCGAACAAAATTCATTGACATCTGGGTCAAAGGTGATAAAGGAAGACTCCATATCGATCTAGGGAAAATCAGTGAAGATCAAATTCCCAATGGCGAATTAGATACCGAGGATATTCCGGAAGCAGGTTTCATGTATGGTAATAATATTTTAGAAAATGATGAAGATACCGGTCTTGATGGTGTTTTTGATGAAGATGAAAAAGTCGTCGTCTATGATTCGGAAGGTAACCCTGATACCCTGGGTTATGGTGATGAAAGATTGAGA
>DATGCI010000079.1:0-2749 GCA_035312185.1 bacterium | reverse complement strand
CACCAGTCTGAACTTGAATTTCCTTGACTGCGCTAAGACTATAATTAGTATAAGGTGTTTTCCCTCTCGGATTATTTGAATCCAAGCCATCCAGAATGATTGCCGTCTGAGAAGGGTCGCTACCTCGAATTTCCAGATCGTTTTCTATGCCGGCCTGAAGTCCAATTACCGATTCCACATTTTTAATTGGCAGATTTTTTATGTTATTATAATCCACATCTAATCTGCTATTAGATACATCTTTTAACACTACTGGTCGTGAGGCAACGACCTCCAATCTTTCCATTCCAACAGTTTTTGCCTGCATTTCAACATTTATCTCTGTATTGAGTCCAATTTTCACCTGAACATTTTGATAGACGACCTCTGCATAGCCAATTCTACTAAATTTTAAAGAATACTGATCCGGGGGAATATTTAAAATTGAATAGTAGCCATTCTGGTCAGTTGCGGCTCCCATTTCTTCCCCTTCAAGGACTACATTAACTCCCATAATTCCTTGACCTGTTTGATAATCAGTCACCCTGCCAGTAATTTTACCTGTAGTTGCAGAATACAGGGTTTGAAATATGATTAAACACAAAATAAAATATAGAAATGATTTATGCATACCTTCCCCCTCTGCTTAATAAATTATTTGATTATATTTTTTGAGGAATGTCCCAAAACCCCTCCTGGTCTACTTATTCCTGCATATACTAGATTATAAACTAATTAGGACACAATATCAAAAATTGTTCATCAAAAACTGGAAATAATATTTCCCATCCTGATCGTTCAGAAATGTATAGAAAAGTTAATATAAATAATAATCAGCAGATAATTTTTTGAATTGAAAGGATTCATTTTCCCAGGATTTTAATAAATTTTCCAGACTCTTGTTTTTACTAATTGTTGTTCTGAGTTCATCACTCCCACTCAGAAGGTCAATCCAGCGTTTTCTCCATTCAAATTTTTCGGGATAATGGTCATAAATTTGGGCAATAATTTTAACAGCTGTTCTAATCGGTCGGTAGTTATTCCTATCAGTAATTTCTAATTTTATTCCACCACATTTTTTATCTTCATATTTTGGATTTGTTGCTCTTCCTGGTAGATCAACGGGTGTGAAATCCTTTTTATGAAAAACAATTCCGTCCAGATTCAAATTATTGAGTTCTTCGACAATTTTATCACTATCAAGCCAGGGTGCACCGAAAAGTAAAAAGGGAAATTCGGTGCCGCGACCTTCTGACAAATTGGTGCCTTCCAGAAAACACATTCCAGGATAAACAATAGCAGTTGTAAGTTCTGGCATATTAGGAGAAGGTGCGATCCAGGGTAATTTCGTTTGATCATACCATAAATCCCGTTTCCAGCCCTGCATTTTTACTATTTTTAAATCCGCCCTAAGGGTATCAAGAAAATCTTCCTGATTAATCATAGTAGCAAGTTCACCAACTGTCATCCCATATCGGACAGGAATAGGATGCATTCCAACAAAGGATTCATACCCATTTTTGCGGATTGCTCCTTCTACTATATCACCTCTTATTGGATTAGGCCGGTCTAAAATATAGATGGGAATATCCTTTTCAGCAGCTGCTTCCATACAGTAAGTCATGGTCGAAATATAAGTATAAAATCGAACGCCTACATCCTGAATATCATACACGAGAGCATCAATGCCCTCCAACATTTTATCTGTTGGTTTTCTGGTCTTTCCATACAGGCTATAGATTTTAATTCCTGTTTTTGCATCCACTTGATCGTCAATTGAACTGCCTGCTGATTCCTGCCCTCGAAATCCATGTTCCGGAGCAAAGATTGCCTTTACTGTCACTTTATTGTTTTTATGAAAAAGATCTACAATATGATTACCATCTTTATTTCGGGCTGTGTGGTTGCAAACAATCCCAACTGTCTTACCATCAAACTTAGTGAAGTCATCGGAGACCAGGCGGTCCAGTCCAGTTAGGACCTGCTGTTTATTTTGTCCCGTGGAACAACTAGCCACCATTAGCAAGATCCCCAAAATTAGATATGTGAAATTCCTAAAAATTAACTTTAACATACCTCCTCTTCTGTTTAATAATTATTTCAGAAGCATCATCTTACGGGTGATCACTTTATTATTTGTAATTAACCGATACAAATATACTCCCGATGCTAGATCCTTGGCATTGAAAGTAAATTTATAAGCACCTGGTTGATAAAAATTATTAATTGGTTCAGCAACTTTGCGACCGGTCAGATCATAGACAATAATTTTAACATTTCCTGCTTCAGGTACAGTAAAGTCTATATTGGTAGTAGGATTGAACGGATTGGGATAATTCTGAGAAAGACTATATTTTTGAACTAATTGTTCCTGTTCAATAGCAGAAGTAGTCACATTCAAGGTAAAAGTCGTGGTATCAGCTAATTCACCCACGCCGTAATCTCTAACAATTATTGAGACTTGTGATTCACCAACATAATCAGATTTAGGAACAATATAAACGCGAGAGCCGGGAGTATGACCTTTTATACTAAACATTATTGCAGAAGTATCGGCCTTTGGTATTATTTGATGATCATCATTTTCGTTTTGATCTGTATAATTGACATAGACTTTGCAATAATCACCTTTGGAAACAGTTGTATCGTTGATTTCCTCAACAACTGGTGCATAATTTGGTGGTGCTTCGCCTTTGGATTTTTTTACCAATCTTAAATTATCAACAAAGATGGCACCACTAACACTAGCACTATCGGTTGGTTCCATTTG